>JBFMDG010000537.1:0-5468 GCA_040754135.1 Verrucomicrobiota bacterium | reverse complement strand
CGAGCAGACGGGCGCGACGCGGAATCACTTGAAGCTTCGCCAAGTGTGCAACTTCATTTTTGGCGCTGCCCTGGCCATTTTGACCACCGGTTGGCTCGCCGCGACAGAATCAGCTTCCCCCACCCCAAGTGCATCTGTCGAGTCCATGGCCCTGGCCGCCAAAAAGCATTGGGCCTTTCAATCGCCGGTCCGGCCCTCTCTCCCGCGCGTTAAAAACACCGCCTGGACCCGCACTCCAGTGGATTACTTCGTTCTGCAAAAACTCGATCAACAAAAAATCCAACCTTCGCCTGCAGCAGACCGCGTGACTTTGATTCGAAGGTTGACCTTCGATTTGACGGGATTGCCGCCCTCCCCAGAAGCCATTCACGATTTTGTGAGCGATCCGAGCGCCGATGCTTACGAAAAATTGGTCGAGCGCCTTTTGGCCTCGCCGCATTATGGCGAACGCTGGGGGCGTCACTGGCTCGATGCCGCGGGCTACTTCGATTCCAATGGATATTTTGATGCCGATAGCGATCGGCCACTGGCCTATCGCTACCGCGATTACGTGGTCCGGGCTTTTAACGCAGACAAGCCATTCGACCGTTTTGTCGAAGAGCAAATTGCCGGCGACGAACTCGTCGGGTTCATTCCGGATGGCGATGTGCTGCCCGAAATGATCGACGCGCTCACGGCGACCCATTTTCTGCGCAACGCTCCGGACGGCACCGGCGAGAGCGATGGCAATCCGCTCGAACAAAAAGTGGATCGCTATTCCGTGCTGGAAGGCAACGTGCAGATTCTCGGTTCCGCGCTGCTCGGCATGACGTTGCAATGCGCGCGATGTCACGACCACAAATTCGAGCCGATTTCGCAGGAGGAATATTATGCGCTTCAGGCGATTTTCCGTCCGGCCTTCAATCCCGACCGCTGGTTGAAGCCCAACGAAAGAGTAGTGGCCATTGGCACACGCGCCGAGCGCGAAGCAAATCGGCAACGCATTGCTCAGGCCGAGGCCGGTTTGAAGGCGGTCAAAGAAAGCATCGAGGGATTGCTTGCCCCATTTCGAAAGCTTGCGCTGGAAGAAAACCTCGATCGCCTCGAGGAGCGTGCGCGCAAGCAAGTGCGTGAAGCGCTCGACGCCAAAGAAAAATCTGCGGAAATGAAAGCGCTCCTCAAACAACATGACGCGCTCGTCACGATCCGCGATGAGGAGTTGACCAACCGCTTTCCAGAAATTGCTTCCGGCTACGAAAGCCTCAGGCAAGCGCTCAAAAAACGGGAAAACCAGAAACCAGCGCCGCTGCCCAAACTGGCCGTGCTTTTCGAACCAGCCGATGCTCCGCCAGAACATCATCTCCTCGTCCGCGGCGTGTATGCCCGCGAAGGAAGAGCCGTCCAACCGGGTGTGCCATCTGTTTTGAATGTTTCCAAGGCGCGCTTCGCAACCGATTCGCAAGCGACCAACACCGCGGCCGCCTTAGGCGATTGCAAAATTGGGGCGGTTGTTTCCACGGATTCACCGCCCGCCGCTCCAGCGTTAAAAACTTCCGGGCGCCGGCTGAAACTGGCGCGCTGGCTCACCGCGCCGCAGCATCCTACCGTGGCACGCGTGGTGGTGAACCGGGTTTGGCAACGTCATTTCGGAGAAGGTTTGGTTCCCACTTTGGACAACATGGGATTGAGCGGCGCGCGACCGACCCATCCGGAACTGCTGGATTATCTCGCGACGGAATTCATCCAGTCTGGCTGGCGATTGAAATCGCTGCACCGATTGATGGTGCTCTCCTCGACCTACCGGCAGTCGAGCGCCTCAAGTGAAAAAGCCTGGGCGCTGGATCCGGACAACCACTGGCTTTGGCGCTTTCCCTTGCAGCGCCTCGATGCCGAATCGATTCGCGATGCATTACTTTGGGCCAGTGGCGAAATCCAATTCGAATTCGGCGGACCGTACGTGCCGACGGACCGCACTGAGGAAGGCCAATACGTCGTGAACGAATCGAAATATCCGGGCTACCGGAGGCGCTCGATCTATCTGCAGCAACGCCGCTCGAAACCGGTCACTTTCCTCGAATTGTTCGATGCCTCGCAAATGGGCGTGAACTGCACGCGCCGCCAAAGTTCGACTGTCCCGCTGCAATCGCTCGCCTTGCTCAACTCGGAATTCATTCGCGCGCGCAGCAAAGGGATCGCCGCTCGACTGGCCGATCAACCAGATGAACTCAAACGCATCCAGCGCGCTTTTGAAATGCTCCTGGGCCGCCAACCCAAGCCGGACGAAATCGAAGCCGCGCGAAAATTCTTACAGGAACAGGCGCGGCATTATGCGAATAAAGAAAAACCGGAAGTACAAGTCTGGGCTGATTTCTGTCAGATGCTGGCAGCGAGCAACGGTTTCCTTTACGTGCAATAACTCGCATCCCTCGAAAACCCGGTGGCGGAGCGAGTCCCTTGCCCGGCAGATTTCGGCACGCGCGCGGATGGATTCAGATGCGGTTGAGCACTGCGGATTGGACCCAATTTCCCGCGGCGGTTTTGCCAACCCAAAAGGCTTCCCCGGACGCGATCACCGGCTGGCTCGGCGTCCAACGATTCTGTTCAAAGGTGTAGATGATGTATTTCTGCTGCTCGCGATCGAACAGGTGAATGACATCCCCATTGGTAATGGGAAAACCCAGGTCGGTGTCCAAAGCGCCCGGCAGTGGCAGAAGAGAACTGCGAATCGAAAACCCCGCAGGAATCGGCAGCGACAAATCGCCTTGCGGCACTTCGCCGACGAAATTCAGTGTTTTGACATCGCTCGTCGGATTCAGAATTATGGCGCCTTCACCGGGCAAAAGCACTTCCTGCGGATTGGTCCAGACGCCATTTGTCACTCCGTTTTTGGTCAACTTAAAAAGGGTCGTATCAAACTTGTCAAAGGTGGTGCCCTCCGGCAGATCGGGAAAGAGCGCTTCCACGCGATTGTTTTGGGCAAGGAGCGGATTGGAAATCATAGCGTGTCCAGGAGGCAAGGTGACACTGACATAGCCAATGACATTGGTGGACACGGTGCCGCCGGCTAACACGCGATAAAATCGCAAGTTATGGCGCGGCGCGTTCGAATCGAGAAATTCCGTCGTTTCCGAGTGGCTCAGTTGCGCGCCGAGCGTTTCCCAATGACGCAAATCGGTCGTGGCTTGCACTTCAAAGGTCGCCCCTTTGGTCAAATTGATTTGGAATTGAAACGGGCCGTAAGGGGTTCGCTTGGGCGAGACGAGCCGGGGAATGGAATTCGCTGATGCTTTGCTGCGTCGAAAAAACCCGGTGATCGTATCACCAAAACTACCCCGTTTTGTGGGAGTATCCATATCAATCACGTTCATATCTTGTGTTAAGGGCAGATCGATTCAACGTTGCAAGGCTTCCTCAAAACGCCGCACTCTTTCTGCCACTGTCTCAAAACTGGAAGGAGACCCTTCGCACGAGACAGCAGTTCGAGTGTAAGCGAGGACCCACAGACTTTCCATCGGAAATGCTGGGTCTCGACTTGAGAATTAAATTTCGTCATTCCATGCCGGAGAGTGGTGCCAATGGAGCGGGCCGAGTGGACAGGCCAAACCACCCTGAGCCATGTGCGCAAATTCCAATCGAGCCGACGACTTCACCTCTCGTTCGAGCAAGGGAACATTGCCAAGACAAACTAATCTGTTTAATCTTCCGCCCCGCGCCATTTCGCGTATGACTCAGCGTGTTTTCATTGCGGGCCGGGCAAGTTTCAAAACGCTTGCTTTCGGAATGACCCGACGCGATCAGATGTTGAGCCGCACTCGACATCGGCGTGGCTATGGAAACCCGGCCTCATTTCCGCTCCTGGCTTGCATTCATTCTGCGGTGCTCGCAGAAGTCTCTTCGACGGCTTCTGCCGCCCCGGGCTTTCCCTCGTTCGCACTCGGTTTTCCATCTCCGGGCTGGCCGTGGGCGGTCGTTTTTTTTGCCACGATCATCATGCTGGGCCTCATTTGGTTCTGCATGAACAAACGCATGTCGAAACAAATCGAGTTCATCCGGCGGCGCGAATCGGCCTTGGAAGCGCGTTATCAGGACTTATTTGAAAACGGCAATGACATCATTTACACGCTCGATTTGAAGGGCCGCTTCATTTCCTTGAATCACACCGGAGAAAATATTCTCGGCTATTCCCGCGAGGAGGTGCGCCGGCTGAGCTTCCGCGATATGGTCGCCGATGCTTATCGCGATCTCCTGGATCAGCAGCTCCAACTCCATCGCGAAGGCCAAGCCACGCGGGCTTTTGAGCTCGAAGTGGTGGGCCGCGGCGGACGGCGCGTCGTGCTCGATATCAGCAGCCGCTTGAATTACGAAAACGGACAGCTCACCGGCATTCAAGGCATCGCGCGCGATATCACCGAACGCAAGCGCGCCGAGGAAGCTTTGCGGCGGAGCGAACAGCAATTGCGCGAGTTGCTTTTGATGCGCGAGCGCATTGGCCGCGACTTGCACGACGGCATTATCCAATCGATTTATGCCGTCGGATTGAACCTGGAAGATTGCCGCCGCGTGGTGCGCGAAACGTCGCCGGCGGTGGAACAGCGCCTGGCTGGAGTGCTGCGCGATTTGAATGTCGTTATACGCGACGTGCGCAATTTCATCCTCGGCCTCAAACCGGAAATCCTGAAAGGCCAGGAGTTGCAGGACGCGCTCAAATCGGTCATTCAAGCTCTCGGCGAAAAGAATGCCGACCGATTTGTCTTGCACGTGGACGCCAAGTCAGCGGAACAATTGGATTCGCGTGAAGCCAATCAACTGCTGCACATTGCCCGTGAAGCCATCAGCAACAGCCTGCGGCATTCGAAAGCGGAGCACACGGTTGTTTCGCTGCAGTTGCGCGATGGCTGTTTGCGATTTGAAGTTCAGGACGATGGCATTGGCTTCAGCACGCGCGCGGTGGGCGAACAAGGGTTCGGTTTGCGCAACATGGCCGCGCGCGCGCGCGAACTGGGCGCCAATTTTCAAGTCATTTCCCAGATTGGCGAGGGCACCCGTATTCTCCTAGAAATTCCCCGGCAAAAATCCCATGAAACAACCCGACACTAAACCCATTCGGCTCTTATTGGTGGATGACCATGAAGTCGTTCGCATTGGTTTGCGGACTTTGCTCGAACGTTTTCCAGAAATTGAAGTGGTCGGTGAAGCCGGGACCGTGGCCACCGCCATCTCCGAAACGGCGCGGCTTCGCCCTGATGTGGTCCTGCTGGACATTCGGCTGCCGGATGGCAGTGGCTTCACCGCTTGCCGCGAGATTCAAAAGATGCCCACGGACACGCACGTGCTCGTGCTGACCTCTTATACGGATGAGGAAATTGTTTTCGAAGCCATCGGATCGGGCGCGGATGGATATCTCTTAAAGGAGATCGACAGTGAAGCGCTCGTTCAAGCCATCAAGAAAGTGGCGACCGGCCAGTCGATCCTGGATCCGGCAGTCACGG
>JBFMDG010000536.1:0-5469 GCA_040754135.1 Verrucomicrobiota bacterium | reverse complement strand
TCAGAATGGCAATATTTTCTTTGGAGACATCAATGGTTTCGTTTACGCCCTCGATGCCGATGGCAAGGAATTGCGCCGCTTGCGTGTGGATGGCGGCGTGTACGGTTCGCTCGCGCTGACCGCGGATGGCCACGTGCTCGCCGCCACCATTACCGGCCACGTTTACGCGATCACTCCTTCGGCGACATTTGCCTGGCATTTCAAAGCGAATGATTGCAGCGACCAGTTTTATTCGGGACTGGCCATCGGCGCCGACGGAACGGTCTATGCCACCACCTGGAGTTGCGGACGGTTGTTGGCCTTGAAAGGAACCAGTCCCCTCGCTTCAGGCTACTGGCCGATGTACCGCCGCGATCTGGCGCACACTGGCAATGCCACAGGAGGCAATCATCCGCCGTCGATTGCACTAACACGTCCGATTGCGGGGGAACGTTTCGGAGCACCGGCCATCGTGAACATTGAAGCCACTGCGGCCGATCCGGAAAATGCGCTTTCCTATGTCGAGTTCTTCGTCAACACCATCTCGATCGGTCGCGACGAGGCGGCGCCATTTGCTGCGACCGCCCGATTGGAGGCCGGAGGCGATTACGCCATCGTGGCCCGCGTGGCCGATGATCAAGGACTCTTCGCCGAAACTGCACCGATCACGATCACAGTCACCAATGTGCCCCCGGCCATTGTTGCCCAACCGCAGGACACGATTGTGGGGATTGGCGCCGAAGCCAGGTTCACGGTAGAAGTGACCGGCAGCGCGCCTTTGTCGTACGAGTGGTTCTTTAACAAAGCCACTATTCCAGGCGCAACTGGCGCCACACTGCTGATTCCCAATGCCAACATTTCCGACGTGGGCAAATACAGCGTCACCATCACCAACATCGCCGGTTCAGTTTCGAGTCGTGAAGCAATGCTCTCCGTCGTGCCGCTCACCGAATTGCGCACCGATTTCTACGTGACGGACGGCCCGGTGCACGCCATCAGCGCCGGCCATTCCACCGTGTATGTCGGCGGCAGCTTTTCCAACGTCTGGGCGCAAACCGGCAGCGGCGCCGTCGTCAATCCCAAATCCGGATTGCCGGATCCACTCTTTCCGCGGGTCGATGGTGAAATCCACGCGGTGATTTCAGATGGCCAGGGCGGCTGGTTCATCGGCGGCAACTTCACCAAAGTCGGCGCCCTGGATCGCCAAGGCCTGGCTCACTTGCTGCCCAACGGCACTGTGGACACCAACTGGACCGCCACCGCCAACCGCGTGGTCCGCGCTCTGGCGCGCATCGGTGAACGCGTTTTTGTGGGCGGCCAATTCACCAACGTCAATGGCGCATTGCGCAACCGGCTCGCCGCACTCGACGCGCGCAATGGCCAATTGATCGGCAATTGGAACCCGAACGCCGATGCGCCCGTACTGGCCCTCGCCGCCAACGACACCACCGTTTATATCGGCGGTGAATTTCTCAAACTCGGCGAGATCACCAGAAACCACATCGCCGCCGTCCAAGCACTCACCGGCGCGGTCGAGGAATGGAATCCCGACGCAGACAAAACCGTGTTCGCGCTCGCGTTATCAGCGCAAACGCTTTACGCGGGAGGTTCTTTTAACAACATCGGACGGCAACCCAATCGTTCCCGCACGGGACTGGCCGCTCTCTCACTCGACACGGCGGTGGCCTCTTTGTGGAATCCGGAACCCAACGCCGCCGTCCGCGCATTGGCGATTTACAATCATCTCGTGGTGGCTGGTGGTGATTTCACCATGATGGGCGGGCGCAACCAGAATTTCATTGCCGCATTCGATCCCTCGGCATTGATCGGCAGTCTCCGCGACTGGAATCCGCTTCTGAACAATTCGGTGACTGCGTTGGCGGTCAGCGGAGATACACTCTATGCCGGCGGACAATTTACCGATGTCAAAGGCCTTCCTCGTCAACGCGCCGCCGCTTTCCAAGCGCAAACCGGCGCCTTGCTCGATTGGCATCCTGATCTGGACCATCACGTCCTCGCGATCGCCGCAGAAACAAATCAGGTTTATCTCGGGGGACGATTCACTGTCGCGGGACGCCGTGCGCGTCTCAACACGGCGGCCTTCGATCTCGCGACAGGAATCGTGACCGATTGGAATCCGCAAGCGGACGGACAGGTGTTTGCCTTGCTGGCCTCCGGAACCAACGTGTTTGTCGGCGGGAAATTCAATGCCCTCGGTCGCGCCACCGGACCCAATTTCGCCGTCGTGGATCCAATCCTTGGAACCAGACACGGGCCGCAACTCGGAGTGGATGGAGCCGTCTTCGCCCTCGTCGAATCAGATACATTCGTTTTCCTGGGCGGCAGTTTCGCCACGGTCAATGGTGAACCGCGCTCGAGGCTGGCCAGCTACTCGCCTTCCACTGGAACCCTGCGCGCCTGGAGCCCCGTCGTGAATCAAAATGTTTTGGCCATGGCGCCTGGTGTCGATCGCATTTTTGTTGCGGGCGATTTCACCGCCATCAGCGGAATTCCTGTTGGACAAGTGGCGGCTTTGCCATCGCTCGGCGAAAACAATGTCGCGCCCGTTTTATGGAATCCGGATGCGAATGGAGATCCGGTCAGAGCTCTGGCGCTTGGACCCAAGGCCACCGTGGCACCGTCATCCGTATTCGCGGGAGGTTCGTTTAGCGTCATTGGCGGTCAATTGCGCGAGCGCCTGGCCGCTCTGGATTTCGAATCGGGCAAAGCCAGCGGCTGGGATCCAAAAATCGCCGGCTCCGGCGCGAGCGTTGTTCACGCTCTGGCGGCAACCTCCGATCGGCTGTATGTCGGAGGCCAATTTGAAACTGCCGCCAACCAAAGCCGGACCAATCTGGCGGCTTTCCATCTTTCTTCGGCCGCCGCCACACCGCAATTGTTGCTCGATTTCGCTCCAGATCCGAATGGCGCGGTGCGCGCGGTCACGACGTCCGGTAATCAAGTATTCATTGGCGGCGATTTCCAAAACATCGGCCGCCAGCCGCGTTCGTATTTCGCCGTCATCGGTCCGAACGGTCCGCCGGTAATTACGTTGCAGCCAAAAGATCAGGCCGTGCCGAGCGGAACGACCGTGAGTTTTGAAATCGCCGCCCTGGGACAGGAGCCACTCTCCTTTCAATGGCTTTTCAATAACGAGACCATAGCCGATGCCACCAATCGCGTGCTGACGTTGCCGCGCGTGACTTCCGCCCAGTCCGGCGCCTATCAAGTGCGCGTGCAAAACCGCCGTGGAGACGTCCTGTCGGATGCGGCGCAATTGAAAATCACTAGTGAACCCGCGGAAGTCATCAGCCCGGGGCAAAGCTTTATTGTGTTGCCAGGGGCGAGTGTCACGTTGACGGCCGAAGTGGTGGGCACCTTGCCAATCCGTTATCAGTGGCGGCGTAATGGCGTCAATCTTCCGGGAGCGACGGAACCGACGCTCGTGCTCGCGAACGTGATTCCGGAAGATTCAGGGAGCTACACTTTGGTCGTTCATAATGCTTTCGGAGCAGACATCAGCCCGATTTTTTCCGTGCTCGTCCGGAATCGGGAAAAAGAATTGTCCGATCAATTTGTGGATCGCGCGCGCGCCAACACAGCCAAAGGAACGGTTTTCGGCAACAACGTCGATGCGCAAGTATCGACTGAGCCCGGTGAAGAAACGCCGCTGCGCAAGCTGGGCGGGAGATCGGTTTGGTTCTCGTGGATTGCTCCGGCCAGTGGCCTCGCAACCATCAATACGCGCGGCAGCACTTTTGACACGTTGCTGGGCGTTTATACCGGCACGCTCGCGACCGGATTGCAGCTCGTCGCGGAGGATGACGACAGCGGAGGGTTCCTCACCAGTGAGGTGGTCTTCAATGTGGTTGGCGGCACCGAATATCAAATCGTCGTTTCGAGTTATGGAAGCAAAAGCGGAGATGTGGTGCTCAACTGGGACATGGATCCGACGATTCTGGGCGGGCCGCAAATCACGCGCGCTCCTTTCAGCCAAACCATCAGCGAAGGCCAAAGCGCCGCGTTCACCGTCCAGGTTTCCGGGCAAGGCAATTTGAGTTTTCAATGGCTGCTCAACGGCCAAATAATTCCGGGCGCGAGCGAATCGTTTTTGGTGCTGCGCAACGTCGATCGCGATGACGTCGGCAGCTACCAAGTGCGCGTGAGTGCGGCGAACGGGCTTTCCGCCCTGAGCGCTCCCGCGACCTTGCAACTCAATCGCACCGATACCGGCGGCGCCGACACCAAAGTGGTCAGCAAAGATAAACTGGGCGATTCCATTCAATTGGTTGCGGAAGATGTTTTGCCGGGACCGAACGCAAGGTTGCATGGACGCGGTCGTCTGCATGGTTCCCCGTTTGGCGCGGCGCCGGCTCGCGGGTTTTCCGGCATGCAGATTCTCGACACCACCCTCTCGCAAAAGCAGGAGGGCGAACAGAACCATTGCGGTATCGCCGGCGGCGCATCCGAATGGTTCACGATCCTGGCTGAAGATGACACCGGCTTGATGCGCGTCAGCACTGAAGGCAGTAATTTCAACACGGTTCTTGCGGTTTACGAAGGCCCGGAAAACGCCATCGCTTTTGACGAGCTCTACTCGAAGGATTGCGACAAGGACAGCGGCGCGGACGGGAAAACAAGCGTCGTGGTGTTCAAGCCGGATAAAGGGGTGATTTATCACATCGCGGTGGATGGTGAAAATGGCGAGCGAGGCAAAGTGCAATTGAGTTACGGTCTGGAACCGATCATTACGCAGCATCCAGCCAGCCTCGCCATCGCGGAGAATGGTTCGGCCACGTTCCAAGTGGTCAGCACCGGCAAACCTTTTTACCAATGGCTATTCGAAAGTAATCCGATCCCTGGCGCGACCAATGCCTCGCTTACGTTGCCGGCGGTGAGTTTGGCGCAACAAGGCGCTTACACCGTTCGCGTCAGCAATCATGCCTGGACGAAAACCAGCGCCGCCGCGCAACTGACAATTCAGCCCGCCTCACCGCTCGTCATCGAAGCCCCCGCCATTGATGCCAATGGCCAATTTCGATTCCGCGTTTCAGGCGGAGTCGCGCCCGGAACAGTCATTCAAGTGTCCACCAATTTGCAGACCTGGGATTCCATTTTCACCAACACCCTGCCGCTGGGTCCATTTGATTTCATCGAACAAACTCCAGCGGGCTCGACTCCGCGGTTTTATCGCGGGAGGCGATAAACACACCCCCAGAGCGCATACGCGCCTGCTCGCAGCCAGTCTGCTGCTTTTTGGAGTGCGCCGGCAGAACGCAGTGGCGACGGCGCTTTGGCCTTGGGAGTGCGTGTGGGTAAAGCCTACGCGTTCGGAATTGGCCAAAGCGGTGTCGCGCTTTAGACCCGCGCTCCGCGCTCTTCGCGCCGGAGCGCGGCTTTATAAGCCGCAGCAACGTCCTTGACCTCAGCACGCAGGATCTTTATTTCCTGCGCGGCCTGGCCTAGCCACACTGCTGCGGGTCGCAGACC
>JBFMDG010000535.1:0-5475 GCA_040754135.1 Verrucomicrobiota bacterium | reverse complement strand
CGCGCTTTCGCGCTTGCCACCGCACTCCAAAATGCCCCCAGGACAGCTTCCCGGGCGCCCTGGATGACTTCCCTGGCACGCTGGACGAGTTCCCGGGCACGCTGGACGAGTTCCCAGGTGCCCTGGATCACTTCCCGGGTGCGCTGGATCACTTCCCGGGTGCCCTTACCAGCGGCTTGGGAGTTGGCGAAAGCGATCTCAAACTTTCCAACCCATCCAAAGCAGCTCGCATCGAATCCGGCTGTGCCAAAAAGTGCTGCCACTGGTTGTTTCCAACACAGTGGCAGTTGCAATTCAGTCCCTCTGAGATCCCAGTTAAGCGTCTTCTACGGATTCAAGATCACGCGATAGAAGCGATGCGGAGTATTGGCATTGGCGTCCTTCAGGAGGAAGGAAGCCGTGGTGGGTGTGACGGTTTCGACATCGGACCAATGCACGAGATCCGTCGAGACTTGCAGGGTGTAATCCGGCCCAACAATGCCATGCACGCGTATGGTTACGACTCCATCGGCAAACCCTTCCGGAGCGATGCGGGTTTCTGGCAACGCATTGACCTGCACGTTGAACACTTTCGTGTCGCTTAAAGCAGGGACGCCGTTGTCGGTAACGCGCACGCTGATCTCGAAGGTTTGTCCGGCCTGAGCCACTCCTGGCCGCCACCGGAATTGACCGGATGCCGGACTGATTTCCGCGCCGGCAGGAGCCGAAACCAGATTGAAGTTCAATGTGTTTTGCGGCAGATCGGTGTCGGCGACGGCAGCCGTGAACTCGATCCGTTCGCCGGGATTGACGACGCGATCGTTCAATGAGGCAAGTGTAGGCGCCGAATTCACTTCGAGCACTTCGATGGTGAATTGTTTGACGTCACTGCGCGCGGGAATTCCGTCATCGGTAATGCGCAATGTGATTGGGAAAACTCCGGGTCCTTGGCCTTCGGTGGGGGCCCACTGGAACAAGCCGGTTGCGGGATCAAACGCCGCTCCGGGCGGCAGTCCATCGATGAGGCTCGAGAGCGTGTCATTGGGACTTTCCTGATCGGTGATGCCGATGACGAAGCTCAAGAGCACTCCTTCGTTTACAGTTTGGTTGGCAACGGGCGCGATTACCGGAGCATGATTCCCGGGAATGATTCGAAACGCGTAGGGGATCGGATCATTTACGGTGCTGGAGAGGACCAGGATATGATGGCCGTCAATTTGGGGGGTGATTTCCATATCACTGCCAAGCGTGGTGCCGCCGAGATACTGGGTGGTCGGCGCGAAAAAGGTCCAGGAACCCCGCGAGTTCGAACTCGGTCCGTCGAACAAAAGGCTGAGGCCCGTCCTTCCATCCACTTTGAACAGCGTGGCCTGGTTGCCGGGTTCGAGTGTGCCGGTGATTAATTCATCGAAAGCCACCTCCGGTTGTTGGGCGATATCGAGGAGGCGGAATTTGAAATTCCCGACCGCGTCGCCGTTGCCGTCGATGACCACTTTGAAGGTGCCGGTTTCGGGAAGGATGATGGGACCGATATCGTAATCGGCATTATTGCCGTACAAGGTGGTTCCATTCGGCGCCATGATGGAAGCGGTGATAGGATCAAAGTCGGCATCCAAGGCATCGAAGTAAACCATTTGTCCAGCGCTTCCGGAGAAGGCGTATTCATGATTTTCGCCGGCTTCGCTCAATTGTCCGGTGTAGATCTGGCCAGGTTCCAACGTGTGCAACACGGTGGCAGGAGTGCCTGCACGGAACCCGTAAAAGACCGCCGGTGCGCCATCGGCGCTCAGGACGAGCAAATGTTGTCCGGTTCGCGTGGCGACATATTCAAAGTCGCCAGGGAAACCCGTACCAGCCAGGTAATCGTTGTTCGGTCCGTAAAGGCGCCAGGCTCCTCGGATTGCGGCGGGATTGATATTGTCAAACATCAATCGCTGTCCAGCCTCGGCATGAAAACGGAACAGGACCGCCTCAGTGGGATCGATGCTATTGGCGCCTGATTCCGAACCGAGGAACATCTCATTAATTCCTGATCCCTCTTCATATTGAACACGAATGTTATAAGTTCCCGGAGCAAGCACAGGCGAGGCGTGGCTCAAAGTCGTGCTCTGGGCCGTTCCCCAGTTGTTGTTCACAAATTCTGGACCGGTCACTTCGAAATTGCCGTCCCCGTTTAAATCGACCCAGAACCGGCTGCTATCATCGCTGTAGACGTAGAGGCGACTGTTGGAAACCGTGACGGTGATCGTGCCATCCCATTGCACTGAGAAATCCTCCCAGTTCGCATCTTCGCCGCTGGTGAGACCGACTTCAGAACGCACTCCCCAATCATTCTGGATGAAGTTAATCGCCGGATCTTTGCGGGTGCCCGCGATCGATTGTGTCGAGCGCCAATCATCCGGTTCCGGCCGGTTACGCAAGCTGGTATTGATGTAAGAGCCCGTGACATCGAGGGCTTCGGCCGGCAGCGGAACGAAACCGGTGCTCACGGATCCGACAATCGTGTTCAACGCCAGCGGCTGAGCAGGCGATTGGTTCACATCGAGCAAACGAAACCGAAAATCGGTGGGATTGTCCGACCCGTTTTCGAGGATCGCGAAAAAAGGCCCGCTTTCAAAAGAAGTGATTGGTCCTGCGTCGTTGGCCACATTGCTGCCGAAAAGGAGCCGCCCGACGGGATCGACAAATGCAATGCCGACGGGCCGAGGATTTCGATTCCACGCATCGAAGTAGAGACGCTGTCCGGCGACCAATTCCAACTGGAACACAGCCGTTTCGTATGCGGCCGCCAGATCACCCGAGACCAATTGATTCATTGGGAGCATCGGCGCGGCTTTGAGGTCGAGCAGTCGGAAATCGAAATCACCGGTGCTGCCAGTGTCGAAGCCGCGAACGGTGAGCGTGTAGTTGCCGGATTTCGGCAGGATATGAGGACCTGAATCGTAATAATTGGCGGTGAAAACAGACGTCCCGTCCTGGTGCCGCAACTCGAATCCGATGTTGTCGAAATCGCGTTCGAAGTTGTCGAAAAACACCGGCAACCCGGCGGGCCCCGTAAATTCGAAAACGGCCGTTTCTCCGGCAGCGATTGTTCCGGCTTGGCGTTGGCCAAAGGCGGAAGGCTGGACCGCCACATCCGAGATGTCGCTGATTCGGAAAATGAAATCCAGTCCGGTGGCGCCTTCGGCAAAACCTTCAATGACCAGCAAATATTTTCCTGTAACCGGCAGCAACACATCGTTCAGGCTGCTGCTGATTCCAGCACTGATGAGGGATTGATTATAGGGATCGACCACGCGCCAGGAGGCTTCACTGGCGCTGGCGGCGATGCTATGCACCGTCACGCGCTGTCCCGCCGTGCCGTCGAACTGATAAATGGCGCTGCTGCTGCGGGTATTGAGTCGATCGGTGATTCTGGCTTCAATCGCTGTGGCCGGTGCGGCCGAGACATCCAGCAAACGGAAATCAAAATCGCCGGAAGTATTTCCCGATCCGTCAACCAGCAGGGTGTACTCTCCCTCTTCAATCAAAGTCACTGGGCCAAGGTCAGATGAATGCCAGACATCCCAAAGGACGTTGCCCAATGGCGTCAGGAGCCGGACGTTGATCGGACGGAAGGAAAGAGTCAGGGCGTCATAGTAAACGCGTTGCCCGGCTCGGCCTGCAAACGTGAATAGTTTCTGATCGCCGGGTTGTGGAACTTGCGCCGTGGTCACCGCCCCCAAATTCAGCGTGGCCGTGGTGGTCACTGGTTTCAGTGCTCGAAAAGAGTAGGGGGTGGGCTGATTCGAGTTGTTGCTCAAAATGAGCGCGTGTGTTCCCGAATCGGTCGTTGTGAATTCAAAATCACCGTTCAGGCTTGTGCCCCCCACGTAACCGTTGAAGGGGGAAACCACATACCATGAACCGGAGGCGTTGGAATCGAGACTCTGCAAATAAAGCCGGCGGCGGGCCGATTCGTCGAAGACCAAAATGTGCGCTTCGAACGGTTCGAGGTTTCCGGAGATGACCGTATTGAAATTCAGCGTTTCCTGGTGCAACACGCTCAACATGCGAAACGCGTACTCGCCTACCAGATCACCACCGCCATCCAGCACGAGCGTGTATTCGCCATCCTCCACCAGAGTGATCGGGCCGTAGTCATAATCTGAGTTGCTGTTGATGTTCAACCCAACGCCGCGCGGTGAAATCAGTCGCACGAGCATGTATTCGAAATCGCCCTGCAAACTATCGTAGAAAATCCGCTGTCCCGCCGCACCCTGGAAACGATAATGGTGTTCTTCGCCGGGCTCATTAATGCGTGCGCGCGCGATGGGCCCAAAGTTGATCGTCATCGGAAGTATCTCAGGCGTCCCCACGCGGAATCCGAAGGAGCTCAGGCCGGTCGGCGTATTCATAAGGATCAGGTAATAATCTCCCGATCGATTGAGCGTGGTTTCCATGTCAGAACTCAGGCTGGCGCCGACGATATAGTCGTTATTTGGACCGTAAAGAATCCAAGTGCCCGCTGAGCTCGGATTCAAACTGTCGAAGAACAGTCGCTGCCCATCCGCGCCGGAGAAGTGAAAAATCTGTGCGGCATTCGGATCGAGATGCTCACCGCCATCCATGAGCAACTGAAAATCGGCCTGGCCACCGGTGTGTTCATATTGGATTCGAATCGTGTAGCGACCCGGATCGAGCGGGACGGATCCTTGACTCAAGGTGGTTCCCTGGCCTTGACCCCAGCCGTTGTTCAGAAATTCGGAACCGGCCTCGGCAAATGCGCCATCACCATTGACATCGATCCACATGCGGCTCCCATCCTGCGATCTCAGAAACAAACGTGTTCCCGGAGTGGTGATCGTCACGGCCCCATCCCATTGCACTGAAAAATTCTCCCAACGTTCATCCGCGCCGTTGGGACCCGCACTCAGGCCGACACTAAAGAGGCGGCCCCAATTTGGATCGGCAAAGGCCAGAACCGATTCCGTGCGGGTGCCCGAAATCGTTTGCGTACTTCGCCAATCGTCGACATCCGGACGGTTGCGCAGGCTGGTATTCACATAACTGCCCGTGACCTGAAGGGCAGTTCCTGGAACTGGCAGCAGCGGGGCGCCCACCAAAGAATCCAGGTTCAACTCGCGCGTCGGCGGTTGCGAAAGGTCGTCGATCCGAAAGTTGTAATCAGCCAAATCCTGTTGGTTCTCGAGGAAGAGAAAATTAACTCCGGGTTCAACCAGCGTCACCGGCCCCGCATCGTGATCCGAATTGTTTGAAAAATAACCACGCCCTGAGAAGGCAGTCAGGTAAATCGAGATGGCGTCGAAATCATTGTCCAATCCATCGTAAAAAATCCGCTGTCCAACTCGTCCCGGCAGGCGATAAATATCCGTTTCGTAAGGCTGCGAAAAATCCCGGCGCAAAGGCTGGCCATAGGTCAGCTCCGGCACGCTCGCAAGGTTGAGCAGCCGGAATTGAAATTCGCCCGTACTCGTTGGATCAAAGCCGCGCACC
>JBFMDG010000534.1:0-5478 GCA_040754135.1 Verrucomicrobiota bacterium | reverse complement strand
GAGGATCTCGCCGAACGAATGGCGGATCTGCTGCAGATTGCGGAAACGCGTTGGCGATTCCGCGTATTTATCGCCGGTGCCATTGATCCCGGGATTTCCGTTGCCGTGATCGGTCGTGATCACCACCAGCGTTTCCGGCATCCGCCTCTGAAATTCCAAACACACATCGATCGCCTCGTCGAAGGCAATCTGATCGTGCAACGCCGCCGCCGCATCGCAACTGTGACAGGCGTGATCGACTCGCCCGCCTTCCACCTGGAGGATGAAATGCGATTCGCGTTCGAGCTTCTTCAACGCATATCGCGTGAGCGTCGCCAGCGTCGGCACTTTGCCAATCAGCTTCGCGTCACTGATGTGATCCAAAGTGAATGGCAAATGACTCGAACTGAATGTGCCAAGCCAAGGTTTGTCGAGCGGGGCTTGCTGAAGTTCGGCGAGCGTGTCCATCACCACGTAACCGGCCTGCTGGAATTCAGCCAGCAAATCGCGCGTATCCTTGCGCTCTTTGGGATTGAAAAACTTCTTTCCACCTCCGAGCAGCAAATCGATTTTGCGCGCGAAATATTGATCGGCGATGACATCTCCCGCGTCGCGATTGAGTCCGCTCGCCGCAAACCCGGCAGGAGTTGCGTGGGTGATTTCCGTCGTCGTGACCAAGCCCCGTTTCCATCCGGCCTGTCCGAGAACGGTGTAAAGCGGGAGCAATTCGCGTCCGTCGGGGAAAACATTGATGGCCCCATTGACGATGCGTGAACCGCAACCCCAGCTCGAGGAAGCTGCGGACGAATCGGTCACGATCGAATTGAGCGAACGCATGTTCATCCACGCGCTGGCGACCCCCGGTTGCTGGTAAAGGTGCAGCCAGGTCAAGCCTCGCCCGCGGAGGAGCTGAGAAAAATGATCGGCCGCAGTGAGAGTTCCCATGCTCATCCCATCGCTCACCATTTGAATAATATGACGAGGCCGTCGCCCCGGCCGAAGCGCCGCCGCTTCCGCGGATGGAACAATGTTGGGAACACCTAAAATAGTGGCCGCAGCAAGACTGGATCGGCTTAAAAAGGAGCGTCGGTTCACTGACATGATCGGTCAGGCTATTAAAAGGAAATGTCGATGCCAACACGAATTTCTGAACTTTAGGGAGCGCGCGCTGCGCAGCAGCGGCTGGAGAGCGCGCCCGCCCCGGGCGCACTTCGAGGCGCCCTCGCCTCGAAGCTTGGCGCTTGTGAAGTGAAGGATCTGGATTGAAGCGACCGACACAAAAGGTAGAACAGCGCGTCCTGCCTGTTCCTTGAACTGTCAACGCCTTCCCTTTTGTCGAAAACTTTGTCGCAACCTTTGTCGAACCGGGAATCATTATGTCTGAAAACCGCTTCCACTCTCTCGACAAAGATTCCGACAATGTTTTCGACAAAGGAAGGGCAAACGCATCGATAAAATGACCAAACTGCAGCGCGGGTCACAGTCGTCCGCGACGCCGCTGCGCAGCAGCGGCTGGGGAGCGCGCCCGCCCCGGGCGCACTTCGAGGCGCCCTCGCCTCGAAGCTAGGCGATTGTGAAGTGAACGATCTGGATTGAAGCGACCGGCACAAAAGGTAGAACAGCGCGTCCCGCCTGTTCCTTGAACTGTCAATGCCTTCCTCTTGTCGAAAACTCTGTCGAAATGATTTTGAATCGACAAAGTTCGCGACGAAGTTTTCGACAAAGGTATGATCGGAAAATGTCCAAGCTTCGCGCGCTGCGCAGCAGCAGCTGGGGAGCGCGCCCGCCCCGGGCGCACTTCGAGGCGCCCTCGCCTCGAAGCTAGGCGATTGTGAAGTGAACGATCTGGATTGAAGCGACCGGCACAAAAGGTAGAACAGCGCGTCCCGCCTGTTCCTTGAACTGTCCACGCCTTCCCCTTGTCGAAAACTTTGTCGCAACCTTTGTCGAACTTCCGGGAATCATTACCTCTGAAAACCGCTTCCCCTTTCTCGACGAAGTTTCCGACAATGTTTTCGACAAAGGAAGGGCAAACGCATCGTTCGAAAGCTCTGATTCTGAGCTTGTTTCTCGAGAGAGACCTGTTATTTGATCGCGAACTTCGCCATGAGCCAGAAGGTTCTCGTCATAGTGCCGACTTACAACGAGCGGGAGAATTTGCCGCAGTTGGTTGCGCATCTTTTGGGATTGCCGGTCGAAGTGGAAATGCTCGTGGTGGACGACAATTCTCCTGATGGCACCGGACGCCTCGCGGATGAACTCTCCGCCAAACATCCGCAGATTCATGTCTTGCATCGCCATGAGAAGAACGGACTTGGCCGCGCGTATTGCGCAGGATTCGATTGGGCGTTGCAACGCGATTACGAGTTCATCTTCGAGATGGACGGAGATTTTTCGCATAACCCCGATGACATTCCCAAATTCCTGGAAGCGGCGGTGGACGCCGATCTGGTCCTGGGCTCTCGATATTGCAATGGAATTCGGGTGATTAACTGGCCGTTGAATCGATTGATTTTGAGTTTATCGGCGGCGAAATACGTGCAGATCATCACCGGCATGCCGTTCAGCGATCCGACTGGTGGGTTCAAATGTTTTCGCAGGCACACGCTGCAGGCCATCCCGCTCGATCAGGTGAAATCGAACGGGTACAGCTTTCAGATCGAGCTGACGCATATCGTGTGGAGGCACGGGCTGAGAATTGTCGAGGTGCCCATCATTTTCACCGACCGTTTTCAGGGCAAATCGAAGATGTCGGGTCACATTGTGCGGGAGGCGCTCCTCATGGTTTGGCATTTGTGGATGCAGAATGGATTTCGCCGTTCTCCGCGCAACCCTTCCACTCCAGCCGCGCCGCGCTGAGGCGGTGTCGATCGCTGAGCCTTGTGCATGGCCAGGAACCCATTGCGCATTTTGGATTGCGCAACAGGAATCGGCAGTCGTTTTACATGCATCGAATGTCAATCGCGTGGCCGGACGATTTCTTGAAAAACGTTTTGCCAACGCCGCGTGGTTCTGGTTGGAAAATAGCGGACATGAACAGCACAATTCTCAATCGGCTCGCCGTTTGCAGTTGGTCGCTCCAGCCTGGCACTCCGGAGCAACTCGTCGATCATCTTCAGACCATCGGTATTTCCAAAGTTCAGATTGCCCTGGACCCTTTCCGGGAGCATCCGGAGATCTGGTCGAAGGCGTCCGAGCTTTTTGCGCGTCATGGCATTCAAATGGTCTCCGGCATGTTCGGCACCCTTGGAGAGGATTACACCACCATGGAAACCATCCGCCGCACAGGCGGTGTGGTGCCCGACGCCACCTGGGAGGGCAATTGGCAAAATATCCAGATCATCGCCGGTCTTGCCCAACAATTCGGAATCAAACTCGTCACGTTCCACGCCGGCTTTCTGCCGCATGAAGAAAGCGATCCGGATTTCCAAAAATTGCTCGAGCGCATCAGCCGCATCGCCGATTTGTTTGCCGCCAAAGACATCGATCTCGGATTTGAAACAGGGCAGGAAACCGCCGAAACATTGCAGACATTTTTAGACAAGCTCAATCGTTCCAACGTCGGTGTGAACTTCGATCCGGCCAACATGATTCTCTACGACAAAGGCGATCCCATCAGCGCCCTGCGAACTCTTGGCCCGTGGCTCAAACAATGTCATCTGAAAGATGCCACTCGCACCAAAACTCCTGGCGCGTGGGGCGACGAAGTTCCGGTGGGCACCGGAGAAGTCGATTGGCGCGCATTTTTCCAAACGCTCGACGAACTGAAGTTCGGCGGCTGGCTGAGTATTGAACGGGAAGCCGGCCACCAGCGTGTCGCTGACATCCAGGCCGCGCGCGATTATGTCCAGCGCCTCACCTCCACCTGATCGAACGATTGAATCATTGAACCACTAAACTTTTTTCTTCGAGATTACACACATGATTAACGTTGGAATTGTCGGCCTCGGTTTCATGGCCGCCACGCACATCAAAGCCTATCGCCAGGTCACAGGCGCGCGAGTCGCCGCGCTTTGCAATCCCAGCGGCCGGCATCTGGATGGAGATTTCTCAAATGTCACCGGCAACGTCGGCACGAACGAACCGGTCAAAGTCGATATGTCGCAGGTCAAGGCTTACCGCGAATTCGAAGCCATGCTTGCCGATCCGGACATTCACCTGATCGATATTTGTTCCCCAACGAAGTCGCATCCAGAGCTGGCCATCGCGGCATTGCGTGCGGGTAAACATGTGCTCTGCGAAAAGCCGCTGGCACGCACCAGTGCGCAAGGGCGTGAAATCGCCGATGCCGCCGCCGCCGCGAAATCGTTTTTTATGCCGGCAATGTGCATGCGTTTCTGGCCAGGTTGGAGCTGGCTGAAGGACATCATCGACCAGCAAACGTTCGGGCGAGTGTTGAGCGCGCGGTTCCGCCGTGTCGCCGAACCTCCGGGCTGGGGCCACAAACATTTTCTCGACGGCGCGCAATCGGGAGGGGCGTTGTTGGATTTGCACATTCACGATGTGGATTTCGTGCAGTTTTGTTTTGGCCGCCCGGCCGGAGTGTTTGCGACCGGTTATTCCAAATTCAGCGGCGCGATCGACCATGTGGTGGCGCAGTATCAGGTCGCTTCAGGCGCCATCGTGCATGCGGAGGGAAGCTGGGCCATGACGCCCGGGTTCGGATTCAGCATGAGCTACACCGTGAATTTTGAGAATGCGACTGCCGACTACGATCTGGCACGCGGCGCGGATGCTTTGAAGCTGTTCGAGAAGGATAAACCTGCGCGCACGGTGGAATGCACCGGACCGGATGGCTACATTGGCGAACTTTCTTATCTCCTCAACGCCATTCAAACGGGCAAAGCGCCCAAACGAGTCACCGCTGCGGATGCCGTTGCCGCAGTTGAAATCTGCGAAGCGGAGGAAGCGTCCATTCGGCAAGGCGCCGCGGTTCGAATGGATTAAAATTGGATTAAAGCATGGCCGAATGGAGGAGTGGGCAGCTGGCAAATTGCCATTGGCAAATGACCGCCGGCTCGATTTGGCCGATGCGGCTTACCGGGGTTGATTCTTTTGCGGTGTGCACCTAGCATGGCTTGCAACATTCTTGGCCATGATGAACTTGAACCAAAAGAAAGGACTCATGAGAACGATCACTGCATTGCTCGCACTTCCCGCCCTCTCCCTCGCGCTCCACACCTCGACGATGACACTCTCCGCGGCCGACCACGGTGACAAAGCACATGGCGAAGCCTGGACAGCCATTAAACAGGCTGTGGCCGTGTTGCATCCCACCGCCGGCAACAAATGCCAGGGCAAAGTTGTTTTTACACAGCAGGGGGACAGCCTCAAAGTCGTGGCTGAAATTGAAGGCTTAAGTCCCGGGCAGAAACACGCGTTCCACATTCATGAATTCGGTGATTGTTCCGCTCCCGATGCGACCAGCGCCGGCAGTCATTACAATCCGGAAAAGCATCCGCACGGGTTGCCGGAGAAAGACGCGCGGCATGCCGGTGA
>JBFMDG010000533.1:0-5480 GCA_040754135.1 Verrucomicrobiota bacterium | reverse complement strand
CGCCCACGATCCGGCGGCAGCTCATCAAT
Source organism: Verrucomicrobiota bacterium (assembly GCA_040754135.1). Taxonomy (GTDB): domain Bacteria; phylum Verrucomicrobiota; class Verrucomicrobiia; order Limisphaerales; family SIBE01; genus JBFMDG01. The sequence continues at coordinate 5,451 of JBFMDG010000533.1, read as the reverse complement.
GACCGAGAGATCGAGATCGCCATACAAGGTGAGACCGAGGGTGCGCGGGATGGGCGTGGCGGTCATGACGAGCAAATGCGGGAATTCCCCTTTGCGCACGAGTTGCTCCCGTTGCGCGACGCCGAACTTATGCTGTTCGTCAATGATGACGAGTCCGAGATCCGCGATGGCGAACGCCTCCTCGATCAAAGCATGCGTGCCGATGACCAGCGACGGATGAGTTTGCACGGGAGTTGGCGCGGACGATTTGCCTTGGTCTCGGCTCACCGTTTTGAAACTGCCGGTGCAAATTCCCACGGCGATGCCGAGCGGTTCGAACCACTTTCGGAAATTCCGATAATGCTGTTCCGCGAGAATTTCTGTCGGCGCCATCAGCACCACGTTGAATCCGCTTTCGAGCACCATCAACGCGGTGCAAGCGGCGACGACTGTTTTGCCGGAACCGACTTCGCCCTGGAGCAAGCGGCGCATCGGCCGGCCGCGCGAGAGATCGGCGCGCATATCGCGCAAGACACGAGTTTGCGCCGGTGTGAGTGCGAAGCCGAGTCCGGCCAGAAACGGTTTTATCCATTGGTTGTTGCCCGGGCAGGGCCGGCTCCGCGCTTTGGCGAGAAAATTTTTGCGGCGGGTTTGGATGGCCAGTTGCAGATCGAGAAATTCTTCGAAGGCGAGCCGCTGGCGCGCCCGGTCCGCATCGCGCAATTCATTTGGGAAATGCAGAAAACGAATCGCCTCGCGCCGGCTCAGCAAATCAAAGTTCGATTTGATTTGAGGCGGGCTTGAAAGCGCGCGCGAAATTTCCGCGGCGAGATCGGGCCACGGCTCGCCGATCATCGAGTCGCATTCCTGGAGCGTGCGCCAGATCAAGGCGCGCAACCAACGTTGCGGCAAACCCTCCGTGAGCGGGTAAATGGGCGCGATGCGATTCAGATGAATTGAACTTTCCTCGCCGCCATCGATGATTTCCGTTTCCGGATGATCGATGGTGCGAGGCCGCAGCGACAGCACCTTCCCGTGCACCAAAACCTCATCGCCTTGCGCGTAATAATCTTCGAGGTAAGGCAGGTTCCACCACCGGCAATGCAGGCGCGCGGTGCCGTCATCCAGAACGAACTCGAAAATGGACCGCGTTTTTTGGCGGTATCGTTTCACGCCCAAGGCCACGATCCTGCCGCGCGCACTCGAGGCTTTGCCCAGCTCAAGCGCGCGAATCGGCAAAACCTGGCGGCGATCTTCATAACGCAACGGTCGATGCAAAAGCAGATCGAACACAGTGTGAATCGCCAATCGCGCCAGTTGGGTGGAACGTTCCGGGCCTACCCCCCAAAGAAACCGCACGTGACGATCGAGTCCGCTTGGAATTGGAATCGGCACGCCAGGAATTTAGCGGGTTTCAGTCCGCGAACCAGAAGAGATTTGGAAGGAATCGAGCTGCAACGGATTCGGGCTATCGCCCGTGGAGAATGCGAGATGGCAACCAGGTGAGCCTGAAAGTTTCAAAGCTTTCAAACTGTCGGAGCATGCGTTCGCTCATGGCCGGATTCACGGCACCAAAACCGTCTTGGCCGATTCCCATCGGGCGGTGGTCATGAGCGCTTCCTGCGCTTGCTCGATGCCAAACCGGTGCGTCACCATTGAAGCAAATGGAAATTGCGACTCAGTGCCGGCCAGGAAATCGAGGGCCGCTTTCATGTGCCGCGGCTCACTCGACCATGAACCAAACACCTGGAGCTGTTTGCGCGTAATGAGGTGGGGATTGAACGAGACCGGTCCCGCATCGCAATAATGACCGAGCACCAGATATTTTCCGCCATCACGGCACATTTCCATCCCTTCATGGATGACCGACGGATGCCCGACGCACTCGATCACGGCATCGGCGCCAAAACCTCCAGTGCGCTCGCGCACAGCCGCAATGCGGCCAGCCGCATCCGGCAGATCATCGAGGCAAAGGGTTTCATCCGCACCAAATCGCCGGGCCAGTTCAAGCCGATGTCTCGGCGCGCCAATGAGAATCACCTTGCGCGCGCCGGCCTGCTTGGCAACGGCCAGCGCCGAGATGCCCACTGGCCCGGCGCCTTGCACGACGACAACGTCACGCCAAAGCTCGGGGAGCACAGGCATGCGCGCGCGTACGAGAGGCGAGGCGGTTTCGGCCCCGGGCAGTCCAGCGCCATTCTCAATGCAAATTCGTTCAACCCCGTGAATGGCTGTGATGAGCGCGCAACCGGCGCCGATAACCGCCTCGGTGGGCAAAGTGTCGGGCAGTTTGAAAAGGTTGGCGCGCGGACGCAGATAATGGAACTCCGCGTAACCGCCCAGAAAATGCGGCGGCACATCGCAGCGATAACCAATGCCATAAGCGCGGCGGTGCGGACAGCGCGTTGGCTGGCGCTTGGTGACGCAATAAAAACATTCGCCGCAGGAGGTGGCTGAGGTCCAGGTGATGCGATCGCCCACGCGCAAGGGTTGGCCGGTCCAGTCACAATCGAGACCCGGGCCAATTTGCACGATGCGTCCGACGGTTTCATGACCGAGAATGACGGGCAGTTGAATTGGCAATTCCCCGCGCCAGAGGTGCACGTCCGTCCCGCAAATGCCCGCCATCTCCGTGCGGACGAGGACGGCACCGGCCTCGAGGGCATCTGGCAACGCAAATTCCGCCAGCCGCAGAGGCGTGTTGAACGTGGTCAGGACCGAAGCTTTGGCAACAGGCATGAGCGAATCCTGTACATGCGAAGGCGTGGAAGCAACGCCGAACGAGGCAACGCCATAAAAATGTCATCGAGTGTTGAAGCAGCCGGAAGTTCGTTCAACGACTCAAAGCGCCGCGCTCCGGACCGCGGGATTAAGTCCCGCAGTGGAGATTGGACATCGTGCGATCATACCTTTGTCGAAAACTTCGTCCCAAACTTTGTCGATCGAAAATCTTTTCGACACGGGGAACGACAGCTTCGTTTTCGGGTTCTAATTCGGCTTTTTGGGCTTTACGGTCTAAAAACAGCCCTCAAAATCAAATTTTAGGCCGAAAATCGAGTCGGCTTTGTGGAAAAGTCATTTATAACAAATCACATGCTTTGGCGACACAAAGCCTCTTTTTCCCTGAACGTGGCATTCGCGAACAGCGCTCGACTCCAACAGCACCTGGGAATAGCGACACTCTTGGGTTTGATGGGGGGAATCTGAGTGATCTTTTCCGAAGCAAAGCGAGAATTCGAGATTCGATGTTATTACTGGTGGATCTCCGAATTTGAGAAAGAGGTTAATGCCTCCTTCCCCAATCTCCGCTTATTCAAATCCGGGTTTGGCTGGAAGATGCACCATTTCATGCGTGAACTGGACCGAAGTGACCAGTTGACGCTCGCGCGTGCGATTCTGAAACGATGGCATTCAGCCGATCTGAAAGAACTAGGTGAAGGGATTACCGAAAAGGAGAAGGGATTGCTGGAATCATTCGACAGATTCGCCTCGGAGCCTTCGAGCTTGGAGGTGGAAATTCAAGCGAGGAAACGGGCCGGAGAGAAAATTGAATTAGCCAGCAAGCGCAAGCTGCGTAAGGCTGCGGTGTCAAAATTTCTAGAAGCATTCGGATCGCAGTGCTTTGACGTGAAACTCGGCGAGGAGTGGGACCTCTTGTTCCATATGAAGTGCTGTGGCTGGATTCTTTCCACTCAATTAACCTTTGGCCGCCGTCAGCCCGTGCTCAGCTATAGACACATGATTGTGAGCGAAACATGGATCGCACATCCTCAAAACCCTCAAATCATCGGCCCGGCGATGGCGTTGTCGCTAGGTGTTGCCTGGCTCGAGAATCAATGGGAGGACATCGTGGAGGACGACCTGGATTCAGTGTGCAATGCCCTCGTCACTCACGCTGGCTAGTTTTTCAAAGTCGCACCGAGACTCCTGGCAGGCCTTGAGTTCGACAAGATAGTTTCGCAAACGGGCTTTTAGGGTTTACGGTCAAAAAACAGGCCTCAAGCCGGATTTTGTATAGAAATCATGCATAACAAGTCATATGCTTTGGCAGCACGAAGCCCAAACCCCTGAGTGATGAAGAACGGAATCGAAAGGACTTTTCATCCGAATGGCCAGGTTCGGAGCGAGATACCTTACATTAATGGCGTTGTTCATGGACTGAGTCAGAGTTGGCATGCAAACGGACTACTCGCGCATGAAATACCGATGGTCCATGGGCAGGTAGAAGGAGTGGCGAGATTTTGGAATGAGAAAGGGACGTTCCTGGGTAGCTATGAAATTCGAAACGGCACGGGCATACAGAAAATCTGGTTTCCGAACGGTAAACTGATGGGCGAAGTGCCGTTGATTGATGGGATGATGACGGGGCGGCAGATTGCATTTTTTGAGGATGGAACGATTGCTGCAGAGACATATTACATCCGCAACCAAAGGGTTTCTAAAAAGAAATATCTGGAAATGTGCACCACAGATCCGACACTTCCACGATATGCTGGACTTGCGCCGGAAAAGGCCTCCATTAAGAAGAAAAAAGAAGAAGCCATGAGAGGTTCGAGCGATAGAACAAGCAACTCTTTTTTTGAGGAACTTCTCAATGCACCGAGCAGTCAGGAAGTGCTTGCTTGGCTAAGAGGCGGAATAAACCGGATATTGGGGGAGATGCCCAGCAATTCTGCTTCTATCGAGTTCGTGGAGGACATTTACAGTCTGGGAGCCGCCAAAGTGACGGCTGTCAAACCGCAAGAATTCGATACGCAAGAAACGACCAGCCAACTAGTCATTACTCTGCCATTTGAGGCAAACAAACGAGCCAGGCTTTTCAAATGGTACGAGGAACAAGCTCGCGCTCTTGGTTTTTGCGGGGAAGCAGATTCGGGACAGCGACACCTCCTTCTTATGCTCGATTGAGCGATTGAGCTTGTCGGGTTCTCGGGTTCTGTGTCGCAGCACGTAGCTGATTTGGAAACGAGTCATGCTTTGGCGAAACCGAAGGCAACACCATTTACGAGTTCAGTTACGAATTCCTCAGCTCAGTCCCGGCGTTTTGGCTTGCCTCGGGCGAAGTGGCCGATCAGGTTGGAACCCAACGTCGCGTGATTGAAAAAGCCCAGCCAGCCCAGGGAAGCACGGAAATCCGCAAGACGCAGCAACTGTTCGATGCCAGCGGGCGCTTGCGGGTCAAGACCGGCCCGGAAGGGACCCTGACCTATCAGTATGACCCGCGCGGAAGCGTCGCCACAATCCGAGGCGATGGGCTCAATCGGTATGCCTCCGGCACGCCCATTGAGACGGCGCTGGGAACCAACGTTTTTCTGGAATACAAACGGGATTACGCGGGCCGATTGTCCTCGGTAACCGACCAGCCCGGGGCTTCCGCCAAGCTCTTCGCCTATCAACACGTTTTTGGGCAATTGGACAAGGTGATCTTCCCCGACAACCGGTTGACGACCGATTACGATTACGACGCGCGCG
>JBFMDG010000532.1:0-5498 GCA_040754135.1 Verrucomicrobiota bacterium | reverse complement strand
GAGAGCGGCGTCAGGGATGTGCCATTTGCCGGCCATGAAAGTGTCGTAACCGGCGCGTCCAAGTGTTTCGCCCCAAAGCGGTGCGTTCTCCGGCAAACCGGTGTTGTTCGGACCGCGCGATTGCCACAACGTCCGGCCGGTGTTGAGCATCGTGCGGCTCGGCACACAGACGGCCCCGCTCCAGCCGCCTTGATTGAAACAGTGCGTGAAACGCAAGCCGCGCCTGGCCAGACGATCGAGATTCGATGTTTTAACTTCGAGTTCGCCCAGCAAGCCCAGCGTGCGAAAGGTCTGGTCATCGGAAAACAGGAAAAGAAAATTGGGACGCTCGTGACCGCTGGCGGCGAAGCGGGATTTTTTCCCCGGGGAAATCGCACGCGGAGCGGCAGCGGCTGTTCCTGAAACCATTCGCGATGCCGGCCGGCGGATATCAACCGGCGTTGTGTTTGCCTGCGCAGCTCCCGGCGTGCTGCGTCCATTGGCCACGTACTTTTCGAGCAAAGCAGTCAGCGCCGAGACAATCTCGGGATGCATCGACGCCACATTGTTGGTTTCGCCGATATCATTCGAGAGATCGAACAGTTGAACGTCGGGCAAGTTTTTCGCGGCGTTGCTCCCCGGACGCGGATCGCTCCAGCCGCCGGAATCGGGGCACAGCGCCAGTTTCCATTTGCCCTGGCGGATGGCAAACGAGCCATTGATCGAGTGATGCACGAGCGCTTCGCGCAACGGCATGGGAGCGCGCTCTTCCAAAGCGCGGAGGAAACTGACGCTATCCTCCGCGGCATTTGCGGGAAGTTTTTGATTTAGAATCTCTGCGCACGTGGCGAAAACGTCGTTCAAACAAACGAGTTGATCCGAGCGACTCCCAGCGCGAACACGAGTAGGCCAGCGCACCAGGAATGGAACGCGGTGGCCTCCTTCGAAAATATCGGCTTTAGTCCCGCGAAAAGGCCCGCTGGGATGGTGACCAGCAGCGGTGAGTTCGGCATATTTCGCTTCCGGCGAACAGCCATTGTCGCTCGCGAACAGCACTAGCGTGGATTTGTCGAGGCCCAGGCGTTCCAACGCTCGCAGCACTTGGCCCACCGCGGCGTCGGTTTGCATAACAAAATCGGCGTAGAAATTCAGCCCGCTTTTGCCCTGCCACTCCGGCGTGGGAACAATCGGCGTGTGCGGCGCGGCCAATGGCAGATAAACGAAAAAAGGGCGGCCGGCCCTGGCGTCGCTGGCGCGTTGCTCGATGTACTCTATCGCTTGCTCGGTCAGCTGCGGTAGCACGTCAGCCGCATCGAAATCCGGCGCGGCCGGTCCGCGGCGTGTCATTCGATTGGTGCGTCCAAGCATCATCGGGAAAGCGTTGTCCCGCGTAGGCAATGCGGTGACGCGATCGTTTTTGATGAAGGCGTACGGCACCATATCGAGCGAGGCAGCGATGCCGAAAAAGTAATCGAACCCGGCGCTGTTCGGGCCTCGCGAAATCGGCTGGGAGAAATCGACGCGCCAACCGTCTTCACCTTTTTCGATTTGATCGTTGAATGGTGGAGCGTTCGTTTTGCGAGTCCAATCCATTCCCAAATGCCATTTGCCGATACAGGCGGTGTGATAACCGTTTTGTTGAAGGAATGCCGGGAGCGTGAGCCGGTCGGGCTCGATTAAGGGCGGGCTCATTCCGCCTTGCACGCCTTGTTTGAGACGCGAGCGCCAGTTGTATCGGCCGGTCATCAAACCGTAGCGCGTTGGAGTGCACACCGCTGAACTCGAATGCGCGTCGGTGAACACCATGCCTTGCGCGGCGAGTTGATCGAGGCTGGGTGTGGGAATTTTTCCGTTGGGATTCAAGCATCGGACATCGCCGTAGCCGAGGTCATCCGCGAGAATGAAAACGATATTGGGTTTTGCCGTTTGGGCAGCGAATGCATGGGTGGCAAAAATGAGGGAGAACAAAAACAGGAGAACGAGAGAGGGAATTTTCGGACGGAATGGGTCCGTACCCGGCACTTTCAAGAACGGCCAGTGCCGCCACAAAAGTTGAGATTGATTATTCCCATTCACCGCTGAGCCGGGGTTCGCTGCGCCTGCGATTGCGGTTGAATTTCTTCGAGCTGCATTTTTACAGGAGTCACGGTCGCGCGATGCGACTCGATTGCTTTTTGAATCTCCGCGATCACGGAAGGATGGTTCGTGGCGACGTTGAAAGTTTCGCCGGGATCCACATGAAGATTGAAAAGGAGAGGGGGATCATGCGCCTCCGGTTGCGCCTGTCCGTAGCCCTTTTGCGTCAACAGATGGAGCTTCCACGGACCCAGCCGCGCCGCGAACAACCGCGCGCCGCGATAATAAAAAAAAGGGCGCTCGGGCATGGGAGCATTCTTGAACAAAGTGTCGCTGAGATCGCGGCCATCGATCATCCGGTCGTCGGGGGATGGCGCTCCGGCAAGCTTCAGCGCGGTGGGAAACAGATCGAGCATGCAGGCGAAGTTGGTGTTAATGGATTGGCTTTTGATTTTTCCCGGCCACCAGGCAATGCCCGGAACGCGCATGCCGCCTTCCCAGGTGCTGCCTTTGCCTTCGCGCAAGAGGCCGGCCGAACCGCCTTGTTGATTCATGATCAGCCAAGGTCCGTTGTCACTCGTAAAGAACACCCAGGTCTTCTCCGCAATTTTTTCCCGGCGCAATGTTTCGAGAATCTGGCCCACGCTCCAATCGAGTTCTTCGACGACATCGCCATAAAGCCCGCGCCGGCTGGTCCCGCGGAATTGGCCGGAAGCGAACAGGGGCACATGCGGAAAACTATGCGCGATGTAGAGGAAAAACGGTTTGCGTTTGTGCTCGCGAATGAAGCGTTGGGCTTCCTCGGTGTATAAACGGGTCAATTGCGTCTGGTCCGCCGGTTGCGAAACGAGCGTTTCGTTGCGATAGAGTGGTGCGTTCCACCAGGCCGGATCCTGGTCGGGCCGGCCCGGCGCACCGCGCGGAGCGGCGCGCGTCGGATCCATGTCGTTGGAATGCGGCAGGCCAAAATAAAAATCGAACCCATGCCGGCGCGGATGGCCCGTCGGATTGATCGACCAAACTCCCAAATGCCATTTGCCGATGGCGGCGGTGGCGTAGCCGCGTGTCTTCAGCGCCTCCGCCAACGTGATTTCGTTCTCCGGCAAATGCCCCGTCGATCGATTGCGCAGCACGCGAAACCGGTCATGCGCCATGCCGCTGCGCACTGGATATCGCCCCGTCAACAAAGCCGCGCGGCTCGGCGTGCAAACTTCCGCCGCCGAATAAAAATCGGTGAACCGCATCCCCTCGGCCGCCATGCGATCCAAATGCGGCGTGCGAATGGTCGGATGCCCGTAACAGCTCAGGTCGCCATAGCCGAGATCATCCGCCAGAATAATAATGATGTTCGGACGCGCAGCGGCCGCCCTGCTCACGAAGGGTGAGGCGATGATTGCGAAAAAGAGCAAGCAAACCCAAAGCGCAACCCGGACTCGAGACAAGAGGTGTGGCGCAAAGCGGGGACTCGGACGGTGCACGGTAAAATGATTGGCCATTCCAACCGCAACGAGGTTCATGGCGTTTGCTGTCGTGGCTGTCGCGATTGCGCAGGCGGGCGATTCGCCGCCGGGCGCCGGTCTGGAAACGGCCCATCCACGCCATCGCCGGGCAACTGATGCGCAAACTGGTCCTCGTCCTTCAGCTCGTTTTTCAATCGCGCCAGTTCGGCTTTGAGTTCAGCCACGACCTGAGCGTGTTTCGGATCGTCGTAGATGTTGCGCAATTCATGCGGATCATTGCGCAGATCGAATGCTTCCCATTGATTCTTTTTCCAGAAGTAAATCAGCTTGTGCGTTTCCGTTCGAACGCCGTAATGCGCCCGGGTGTTGTGATGACCCGGGTCGTGGTAATAACGGTAATAAAAACTCTTCCGCCAATCCGCAGGTTGCTGGCCTTTCATGAGCGGCACCAGGCTGCGACCCTGCATGTCCTGAGGAACAGGCACCCCCGCCGCCTCGAGAAATGTCGGCGCGAAATCGGGGTTGATGGCGAGGGCGGATTGCACCGATCCCGGCTTGATGACGCCAGGCCAGCGTGCCAGAAAAGGCATCTTGATCGACGGTTCGTACATGAAACGTTTGTCGTACATGCCATTGTCACCCAGGAAAAATCCCTGGTCGCTGGTGTAAATCACAAGCGTGTTCTCCCGCAAACCATTTGCCTCCAGCCAATCGAGCAACCGCCCCACGTTGTCGTCCACCGACTGCACGCAAGCGAGGTAATCCTGCATGTAACGTTGGTACTTCCATCGATTGAGTTCGTCGCCCGTAAGGGTTTTCTTTTGGCCATTGACGACAATCTCGACCTCGGTCGGCTTGGCGTTGAACCATTGGTTGCGGGCCGGTCCTTGCAAATCCGCCGGCGGTTCGAGTTTGAGATCGCGCCGGGTCATGTCATCGAAAACACGCTGCCGGTTTTCGCGGATGGCATCGGTGCGCGTGGAATAGTCATCTCGCAAGGTGGGCGGCTCGGGAATGGTTTTGCGGGCGAACTCCGCTTTGTACTTCTCATTCGGATCCCACGGGCGATGCGGCGCCTTGTGGTGGTACATCAGGAAAAAGGGTTTGTCTTTGGGCCGATGCTTCAGAAAATCCAGCGCCAGGTCGGTGATCACGTCGGTGGCATAGCCTTGAATGACCTTGCGTCCTTCCGGCGTGAGAAATGCCGGGTCATGGTAAACGCCTTGCCCCGGTAAAATAATCCAATGATCAAATCCGGTCGGGTCGCTGCCCAAATGCCATTTGCCAATCATGCCGGTGTGGTAGCCCGCCTTTTGCAAATATTTTGCGACGGTCGGCTGCGAACCATCGAAGCGATTGAACACCGGCACGCCATTGAGATGCGAATACTTGCCCGTCAGAATCGTGGCGCGGCTCGGCGTGCAGATGGAATTGACCGCGAAACAGCGGTCAAAACGCATGCCCTCTTTGGCCAGGCGATCGAGGTGCGGCGTCTTGTTGATGACACTGCCGTAGGCGCTGATGGCGTGCGCGGCGTGATCGTCCGTCATGATAAAAATGATGTTCGGACGGGAGGTGGCCGCACCGGCGGTGAAGTGGAGGGACGGGAGTCCGAAGGCCAAAGCGAGCAGTGCAATGATCGTGCGCATGGTTCAGAGCGAAATGTTAGCGGGCCGGTTGCGAAACCGGAAGTGTGAATCCAAAAAAAATTGGATGCCCACAATATTGGAAGCTCGCCAGGAGGAACCGGATCAGGTATGGCATTACCGAACGAGCTCGGGTGGATCGACTATCGCTTGTTCGCCATGGACGCACCGGCCAATCTCGATTCAATACACGCCAGATTTCAATCCCGGCGCTGGCTGCGCCGATTTCTTTTCGCAGGGGCTGGCGGTGTGTTACTCGCAGTTTTTTGGCTCGCATGGAATCGGGAACCTCGCGCGTATGGACATGCGCTGAGCCATTGGATGGAACAATACGCGG
>JBFMDG010000531.1:0-5505 GCA_040754135.1 Verrucomicrobiota bacterium | reverse complement strand
ATTTTGGCAGGCGCAGTTTGCCCTCTCGAGCGCCATTGTGCCGAAAGAAATGGTGGACGATCTGCTGGTGCAATTCGGGACAGGTCAGGAAAAGGAAGAGCCGCAAGAAGAAGCGAGGAGTTGAAAGTGACATGGCGCCGCGCTCGGATTGAACGGTCAAGTTAGAGCGGCTCGAAATGGCATGGGTGTTTACTCCTCATGATGTTTTTCCGGAACCGTGGAGTTCCTGGAGATGCATAGCTTCCCGCTTGCTTCCGCGCGCCAGATTCCCTTTGCTCTCATTCGACATGGACAAGTTATTGTTGATCGATGACGAAGCGGATGTGCAGTACTCATTTAGGCGAATTTTCGATTCGCCGGAAGTCGAGCTGACCACGGCATCGAGCGGTGAAGAGGCATTGAAAATTATTCCGAAGCTGAAACCCGACCTGGTGATTATGGATGTGCGCATGGGGGGGATCAGCGGACTCGAGACTTTGCGCCGCTTGCGCCAGATCGATGCGCGGCTGCCGGTGATCATGATGACCGCCTATGGCACCACGCAGACCGCCATCGAGGCGATGAAACTCGGGGCTTATGATTATCTGCTCAAGCCCTTTGATGTTCCGCGGTTGAAGCAGGTGGTGTTTGCCGCGTTGAAGGCCGCTCGCGACATGAAGCAGGTGGTCTCTTATCAGCCGCTGCTCCATTCCGAAGATTATGACCTGGGCATCGTCGGACGGAGCGAGGCGATGCAGAACGTTTTCAAATTGATCGGGCAGCTCGCCGCCTCCGATGCGACGGCGCTGATCACTGGCGAAAGCGGAACGGGCAAAGAACTGGTGGCGCGCGCCGTGTACCACCACAGCCCGCGCAGCGACAAACCCTTTCTCGCCATCAATTGCGCCGCCATTCCCGAGAACCTGCTGGAAAGCGAATTGTTCGGGCATGAAAAGGGCGCTTTCACCGGAGCTGTGGCCCAGCGCATCGGCAAATTCGAACAATGCAACGGCGGCACCATTTTCCTCGATGAAATCGGAGACATGACCCTGCCGACGCAGACAAAAATTCTGCGCGTGCTGCAAGATGGCGCATTCGAGCGCGTCGGCGGCAACCAACCGGTGCGCGTGGATGTTCGAATTATTGCGGCGACGAACAAGCCGTTGGAAAAGGCGGTGGCCCAGCGAGAGTTTCGGGAAGACCTGTTTTACCGCCTCAACGTCGTGCGCATTCAAATCCCGCCCTTGCGCGAGCGGCGCGAGGACATTCCGCTGCTGGTGAATTATTTTTTGAAAAAAATTTCCGAGCAACAAAAGCGGCCCCCCAAATCCATTTCCGCGGAAACGATCCGGGCACTCGAAAACTATGGCTGGCCGGGCAATGTGCGCGAACTGGAAAACGTCATCCATCGCGCGACGGTGGTGGCGAAGGGCGACGCCATCCTGCTTTCCGATTTGCCGGCCGAAATTCTCGCGGGATCAACGCCGCGGGCGGAAGCGGTCGCGGCCGGGACGCCCGCAACGCCACCGGTGGCGGCGCTTCCGAGCGAAGGAACCGCCGATTTGAGTTCGCTGGCGCGGACTTTGTTCCGGTGGGCGCGTCAGGACAAGCAGCTCAAAATCATCCCGGCCGTCGAACGCGAATTGATCATCAACGCTCTGGCCGAAACCAAAGGCAACCAGGTGCAAGCGGCCAAACTGCTCGGCATCACCCGCGCCACCTTGCGCAAACGCGTCGAAAAATTCGGCATCAAACAAGAACTGCACATCGGATAATCGCCTCCTCCCGGCGCTCGTCGCACGACTCATGACACGAACGGCTGCACTTCTCCTTTTCGCACTCGCCGTATGGGCCGATGCGGCTTCGCCCTCGGGTTTTCCTCAACCGCGCGCTCCCTGGAAAATCGAACTCGTCGCCAGCGCACCGGCCGTGCGCCATCCTTCGGTGGTCTGCGCCGCTCCCGATGGCCGCGTCTTCGTGGCGGAAGATCCCATGGACATCAGCGCGCCCGCCAACGCCGCCCAGGGTCGCATCGTTTGTTTGCATCCGAACGGCCGTCAAACCGTGTTCGCCGAGAATCTCTATGCCGTGTTCGGCATGCAATATCTCGAAGGAAAACTTTACGTCCTCCACAACCCGAAATTCAGCGTGTTCACCGATGCCAATGGCGTCGGGCAGGATCGCCAGGATCTGATCGAATCGACGCACCCGAATCCGTGGGCGCTCGATTGGAACGACCATGTGCCTGCGAATTTCAAACTGGCCATGGATGGCTTTTTTTACGTGGCCGTCGGTGACAAAGGCATTTTCGGAGCCGTCGGCCGTGACGGCAAACGCCTCGATCTGCACGGGGGCGGCGTGATTCGCATGCGCCCGAATGGAACGCAGATCGAGGTTTATTGCCGTGGGATCCGAAACATTCTCGACGTGGCGCTCAATTCCGAAGATGAGATTTTTACTTACGACAATACCGACGAACAACAATGGATGGGCCGGCTTACGCACATGGTGGATGGTGGGTTTTACGGTTATCCGTATGATTTTATCCCGCGCCGCCCTTACACCCTCTGGATGATGGCCGATTTTGGCGGCGGCGCCGCGACGGGCGCGTTTGCTTATGATGACGATGCCTTGCCGCCGGAGTACCGGGACAATCTTTTTTTGGCTGATTTCGGCAAACGCCAGGTGATGCGCGTTCGCATCGAACGCGAAGGCGGGACTTACCGAGTGCTCTCGAATGAAGATTTGATTCCCGATCCGCCCGAGGATTTTCGGCCGGTCGGCATTGCCCCCGGGGCGGATGGCGCGAGCATTTACATCTGCGATTGGCAGCATCGCGACGTGAAAGCAAACGTCACCGTTGGCCGTTTGTGGAAATTGAGTTACCCCGCCAACCTCACGCAATCTACGCCACGGCCGGACTGGTATTTGCCCGCGGCCATGGGCCAGCCGATTGCAGCGTCCGATTCGCACTTGATCGCGGCTTTGTCGCATCCGTCCAAGAAAGTGCGATTGACGGCGCAACGTCGCTTGACCGATCGAGCGGCATCGGGCCGAAAGGAAATCGTGAGAGAATTACAGTCGTTGTTTGGCAATCGCTCCGCGGCCTCTCACGCGCGGTGGCATGCATTGTGGGCTTTGCACACGATCGATCCTAAGGTCGCCGGCCGGATCGCCATGGGTGAAGTCAGCGCCGATTCGGATGCGACCGTTCGCCGGCAAGCGGCGCGGCAGCTTGGGGAATCCAGCAACGCCTCTGCCCTGGTTCCATTGCAGCAAGCTTTGGAGGATCGCGAGCTTTCGGTGCGTTTCGCGGCGGCCACGGCGTTGGGGCGCATTGCAAATCGATCGGCAATTCCCGCGCTCGTGACGGCTTTGAACGAGACAGATTTGTTCACGCGTTACGCGGTGTTCACCGCGCTCAATCGCATCGGCCGCTCGGATTCCACCGCCTGGCCCGATTTGGTCCGCCACCTCGCGCATGATCTCCCCGCCATCCGGGAAGGAATCGAGTTGGCGTTGCGAGAGACCTACAATCCGGTGCTGGCGGATGAACTCATTGACGCGGCCACTGACAAAAAGAGCCCGAAATCAAATCCATCGCCGGCGCAGCGTTCCGGGGAAAATGCAGAACTTGCGCGCGTGATGGCGACTCGCCTTGTGGCCGCGCTGCATCACAAAACGCCCGAGTGGAAAGGGGAATGGTGGGCTTATCATCCGGTCAACAGTCCGCCGCCGATCAAAAGCGTGCCCTGGGAGCGCACGCCAAAAATTCTGAAATGCCTGCGCCAACTGCTTCCCGACTCGAACCCGCAGGTTCGACTCGCGGCGCTGGCTGGAATTCGTGAAGCAAAAGACACGGAGGCGACGGTGGAGGTCTGCGCTTTGTTTGAACGCGAAACCGATCCCGAAATCAAACGCGCCGCTCTCACGACGTTGGGCGCCATTCGCGATCAACGCGCCGAACCGCTTTTGCTCTCTTTGCTTCGCAACTCGGAAACCCCGCCGACGCTCATGGCCGAAGCGATTGCGGCGGCGCGTCAGCTTCGAGGGAAACCGCTGGGTGCGGCCATCGTTCGCCTGCTCTCGACGCGACCTTCCGATGAAAATATTGTTCTCCAGGCGCTGGAAACGTTGCGCGAATTGAAAATGATCGATGGTTTCGAATCGGTGCGAGCTTATGCGAATCATCCCAACACTGCGCTTCGTTCGGCGGCGCTTGATGCTCTCGTGCAAATCGATTCCGAGCGAGCCTTCACGGAAATTGCGCCATTAATCGATCATGAATCGGTCGAAGTGCAGCGCAGTGCGGTGCAGGCGCTGGGGCGGTTGAAAAAGAAAGAAGCGGTGCCCCAACTGTTAAAGGCGTTCGAACGCCCGGCGACCCGCGGTGAAGCCATGCTGGCGCTGGCCAACATTCCCGATGCGCGCGCCATCGAGGCCTATTTGCAGGGATTGATCGAGCCGAATCCGGCTGTGCGCGAGGCCTCACGCAAAGCGCTTCAATCGCTGCGCGACGATGCGTGGCCGAAGATCGAGCCGCGCCTGGCGAATTTGCCTTCAGCGATGATTCAGGAATTGCGCAAGATTTATGAAAAGGACGCACGCGCCAGTGCCTCTTTGAACACTGTGCCGAAAGCGCCCTCGCCGGAGGATTACCTCGATCATGCATTGAAGGCGGCCGGCGATGCGATGATGGGCCGAAGTTTGTTTTACGATTTGAGCAAGCTGGCGTGCGTCAAGTGCCATGTGGTCGGCAAGGATGGCGGGCGCATTGGGCCGGAGTTGACCACGGTGGGCGCGCAATTTTCCAAACGGGAATTGGCTGAGAGCATTTTGTTTCCGAGCCGTGCCGTGCGTGAAGGATATCAAGCGGTGAATATTGAGTTGCGCGACGGAGAGAGCCTTTCGGGCCTGTTCAAAGGCGAAACGGCCGATGAATTGAGCCTGCTCGATAGCGAAGGGCGGTTGCATCGCTTGCGCAAGGCGGAGATCCGTTCGCGGCGGTTGAGTGACCTGTCGATGATGCCCGAAGGGCTGCATGCCGTTTTGAGCCTCGAAGAATTCGCCAGTCTGGTGGCGTACCTCGCCTCGTTGAAAAAGTGATCGAGTGTCGCGTCCCAGAATCCCGTAGCAGCCTGACGTGAGTCGGCTCTGATATTTTCTGCGCGCAAGCCGTGCCCAGGCCCGAGTGCATGCCCACGCGTCAAAGGTGCTTTCGCGATTTGAGGTCCGGAGGAGCGCGTAGCGGATGGTCGAGGGCGTCTCGACCAGAAACAAATGATCGAACTCACATTCGATGCTACGGCCATTAAGGATTCCCCGTAGCAGCCTGACGTGAGTCGGCTCTGATATTTTCTGCGCGCAAGCCGTGCCCAGGCTCTATGCGCACGCCCTCGCGCCAAAAGTTCTTTCGCGATTTGAGATCCGGCAAGCGCGCCCCCGAATGGTCAAGGGCCGTCTCGACCAGAAACAAATGATCGAACTCACATTCGATGCTACGGCCATTAAGAATTCCGTAGCAGC
>JBFMDG010000530.1:0-5522 GCA_040754135.1 Verrucomicrobiota bacterium | reverse complement strand
TGTGATTGGATCGGCGCCAACGCTTTTGTGAGCAGCGCTTTTTCCGCGTCGCCGTAAGGCAGTTTCATGGCTTCGAGGCGCGCTGAAGGGGTCATTTTGTTCCAGGTCTTCTGCACGGCGTTGATCATTTTGTCTTCGGAAGTTTTCCGGGCGAGATCGGCGAATTGATGCTCAAGGAACACAAGACAAAGGGCGTCCTCCAAAATCCGGCCTTGTGGATCTTTGGGAAAATTCTGTTTCAAATTCAGCGCCTGCACTTCGCGAATCACCTCCGGTGGATAGCCAACTTCCTGCAGAATCCGGCCCGCTTTGTCGGCATGGAACTTCTTGAGATCGTTCCGCCAGCGCAGGTACCCGGCCCGCGTCAATTCGTAGTCGGACCGGGGAATCGTCCATCGGCAGAGATGCTGGGATCGGGCGGCGAGAAGAAGGATTTCGGATGCGTCCGGATTTAACTTGAGCACCCAAGCGGTCAGGCGCTGAGCGTAGGCCAGTTCGCGCGGCATCGGTTTGCCGCCCACGATTTCCAAATTCGGATCTTGAGCATTGGCTTCGTCGAATCGACGGATAGCTTCGACGAAGCGGTCCGGATTGGCCAGGCTGCGCAAAATCTTATTTGTCATTTGTCCGAACATTGAGCATAGTTTCGCCCGCTCCGCAATACCGGCGGTGCGGGGGTGAACCAAACGGCCCACCGAAGCGGCGATGCCCTGGGCGGCGATTTGTCCTGGAAACGCACCCCATCGGAAAACGCCGATCGTTTTATGGGCATTCGGGAGCGTCTGAGAGCGCCAGAAGCGGCTCAGGAAAGTGCTTTACAGCCCGGCAGGCAAAACTTACCTTCTACAAACTTTGGTAAATAGAGATTGATGTTCTGTTAACGGAATTTATGGAATTGAAGACGAAGATGATTGAAGAATTTCGCATCCACGAACGCGACACGGGTTCGGCGGACGTGCAGATCGCGCTGTTGACTCAGCGGATCAACCACCTGACGGAGCACCTGCAAAAGAACAAAAAAGATCACAGCTCACGCCGAGGTTTGCTCATGATGGTCGGCCAGCGCCGCCGTCTGCTCGATTACCTCCACCAAACCGATACCAAACGGTATCAGGCAGTGACCAAGAAGCTGAAATTGCGGAAATGAATTTTCCTCGGGAAAGGGGCGCCCCGTTCCCGAGGTTGGGGGCAGCCACTGCTTGATGCGGGGGAACCAGGAAAACGCGACCAGTTCCACGGCTGCCTGGGTTAAATTCGCGTGACCAAACAACCCATTGGCACTGGGAAATTTCATTCAGGACCTGCGGCACGGGTATTGACTGAAGTTCCTCTGGGCCAATGGGCATAAATCATTATTATGCCAGAAAAGATCACGTTCCAAGCCGGAACCAGTTCCATTACAATTGAAACCGGAAAACTCGCCAAACAAGCCGACGGAGCCGTCACGGTCCAACTCGGTGAAACCATTGTCCTCGTGGCTGCTGTTGCCGCCACTTTCGCCAAACCAGGCCAGGACTTTTTCCCTTTAACGGTCGATTACCGCGAAAAGGCTGCCGCCGCCGGCAAATTCCCGGGGGGCTATTTCAAACGCGAAGGACGGCCGACCGAAAAAGAAATCCTTACCAGCCGGGTCATCGATCGTCCCATTCGCCCGCTCTTTCCCAAGGGTTGGTACAATGAAGTCCAGGTGCAGAGCGTGTTGCTCAGCGCCGATGGCGAAAACGACCCTGACATTCTCAGCATCATCGGCGCATCCGCCGCTCTGATGGTCAGCGACATTCCATGGGCCGGCCCGCTTGGCGCGGTTCGCATCGGGCGGATCGATGGCCAATTCGTCGCCAATCCAACACATTCCCAGATTGAAAAAAGCGACCTCGACCTGGTCTATGTCGGCAATGCCACTGACCACGTGATGTTCGAAGGATCTGCCAAAGAGATTTCCGAAGCCGATTTCATTGCCGCCCTCCAATGGGGGAACCAGGCAATTCAGCCGATGATCGCCGCGCAGAAAGAACTCGCCGCCAAAGCGGGAAAGGCCAAGCGACAAATCACCCTCAATGTCGTGCCCGAAGAGATCCTCTCCGAGGCCAAAGCATTGTCCGGCGACCGCATCGTTCCCGCTTTGCTGACCCCGGGCAAGCTGGCGCGAGAAGCGGCAGTCAAAGCCGTCACTGACGAGGTCGGGCAAAAGCTGGTCGAAAAATTTGGTGCGGACAAAGTCACCGAATTCGTTCTCAAGGACGCCTTTTACTACATTCAGAAGGAAGCGGTTCGCAAGTTGATCCTGGACAGCGGCAAGCGATTGGATGGCCGCGGATTGGGCGACGTGCGGCAGATCGTTTCTGAGGTGGGCATTTTGCCTCGGGCGCACGGATCTGCTCTCTTTGCGCGTGGAGAAACCCAGGCCGTCGTGCTCGCGACACTCGGTACTACCGAAGAAGCTCAGGAATTCGATTCCTACACCGGTGGCGCCAGCGAAAAGCAATTCATCCTCCATTACAATTTCCCGAACTTCTCCGTCGGTGAAACCGGCCGCATCTCCGGCCCTGGCCGTCGCGAAATCGGTCACGGCGCTCTCGCCGAGCGTTCGATTGAACCGATGATTCCGCTGAAGGAATTCCCTTACGCCATTCGAGTGACTTGCGAAATCATGGAATCCAATGGCTCCACTTCCATGGCTTCCGTCTGTGGAGGCAGCCTCGCGCTCATGGATGCCGGCGTGCCAATGATTCGGCCTGTCGCAGGCATCAGCGTGGGAATTTGCACGGAGTATAACGACGAGAATCAAATCAGCCGTTATCAACTGCTCACCGATATCATCGGTTGGGAAGATGCCTTTTGCGACATGGATTGCAAAATTGCCGGCACCGAAAAGGGCATCACTGGATTTCAGCTCGATTTGAAATTGCGCGGACTGCCCCACCCGCAAATGACCGAAGCCATCGAACGCGCCCGGATCGCCCGCCTCCACGTGTTGGGTGAGATGAACAAGACGCTCGCCGCTTCACGGCCGGAAATGAGCAAATACGCGCCGCGCATTGTCACGTTGAAGATCAATCCGGAAAAGATCGGGGCCCTCATCGGTCCGGGCGGTAAAAACATCAAACGCATCGTCGAAGAGTCGGGTTGCGAGATCAATATCGAGGACGACGGCACAGTGAAGATCTACTCGATTTCCGAGGAAGGGATGAAGGTCGCTCGCGCGTCGATCGAAGCCATGACCGGCGAGATCGAAGTTGGAAAAACTTACCGAGGCAAGGTGGTGACGATCAAAGAATTTGGCGCTTTCGTGGAAGTGTTCCCCGGCAAAGATGGCCTGGTTCACATCAGCGAGTTGGCCAATTTCCGGGTCAAACAGGTCGAGGACATCGTCAAGATGGGCGACGAAATCCTGGTTAAGTGCATCGGCATCGATGACAAAGGCCGCGTCAAACTCTCGCGCCGCGCCGCGATGGAAGATCGCGACAAGGAAATGGCTGCGAAAGCCTGATTTTGTTTTCTCTGGCAAAGGCCGGTCCGATGAGGATCGGCCTTTTTGCTTTTCAGCCCCGCTATTTTGCTGCGAGTGATTTACGATTCTCGCCCCTTTGCCGCGCTGGTCGCAGGCTGGTGGCAAACTTTATTTGCCGGCTTTCATATCCGGCTGTATCATTTTTTTGCGCACTGTCAGGAGGCAGTGAACATCGGCGGAGCGCTGGCTGTTTCGAGACGCGCAACGCCAAAAGGAGTGACCCATGAATGACGCCAATCGCATTTTGAAAACCTACATCAGCGATATGCTGGCTTTGGAAAAATCGATTCTGGAAATGATCGATCGCCAGGCCAATGATCCCAAGCTTCGCGATCATCCGCAGGCCTTCGCGCTCGTGGAACGGATCCGCATCACCCTTCGCAATCACACTCAGGCACTCGACAATCATCTTTCCACGATGGGCGACAAATCGATGGCCGCCATTAAAGACGCCCTCACCATGTTCGCCGGCATGGCCGCCGGCATGATCGATCGCGTGCGCATGCATCCAATTTCTAAAATGCTGCGTGACGATTACACCGCGCTCAGTCTCAGCGCCATCAGTTACACGATGCTCCACACGACAGGGCTGGCGCTGAAAGACACGGGCACAGCCGAATTGGCCGCGCGCCATTTGCATGCGCTCACTCCATTGATCGTGGATCTGAGCGAGGTCATTCCGCTGGTTGTAGTCAAGGAACTCTCGGAAGGGGAATGGCAGGTCGATGCCACCGTCGGGCCTGAGGCCGTGCGGAACACCCACCATGCCTGGACCCATGAAGCGGTGAAGAAAGCGGCTTGATTGCCCATCTGAAAGCAGCACGGCCATCGGTCCGGGACGCTGATTCAATTTCACCATAGCACCGAAGCAATGATGCCCGTCATCCGCGTGCGTTGAGAGGTGAAAGCAAATGCTCCGTCGATCACAGGCACACAATATTGCAAAGGGCCAAGTCCGCGATTTTCGTTTCGGCAAACGGCGGCGGCTGGAACGAGGGTTAGCGCGTGCACCGAGATCGCATGAGGAGCCAGCAGAGTTTTCAGCTGCCATTTTGATCGAGGCGAGGCAATCCGCGGAGGAAGCGGGACTGCATTATGTCACCGATGCCCAACCCGGCATTCGCCGATTGAAACAACGAAAAGCATTCGCCTACTTCACCCCTGCGGGAGAGCGCATTCGGGATCCCAAGGTATTGCAGCGGATCAAAGCGCTCGCCATTCCACCGGCATGGACCGAGGTTTGGATCTGTCCGTCGCCAAACGGCCATTTGCAAGCGACCGGTCGTGATGCGCGCGGGCGCAAACAATACCGCTATCATTCGCGCTGGCGCATCGTGCGGGACGAGACGAAGTACGATCGACTCCTTAAATTC
This sequence comes from Verrucomicrobiota bacterium, assembly GCA_040754135.1. Classification (GTDB taxonomy): domain Bacteria; phylum Verrucomicrobiota; class Verrucomicrobiia; order Limisphaerales; family SIBE01; genus JBFMDG01. The sequence continues at coordinate 638 of JBFMDG010000530.1, read as the reverse complement.
GCGCGCATTCTTCCGCGCCTGCGCCGCAGGCTTCGTGAACACCTCAAATTGCCCGGCTTGCCACGCGAGAAGGTGCTCGCCACCGTGGTGACGCTGCTGGAACGAACTCTCATCCGCGTGGGCAATGACGAATACGCCAGCACTAACCACAGCTACGGACTGACGACTTTGCAAGATCGGCATGCGCGCGTTTCCGGGGGCAAGGTTCAATTCCAATTCCGCGGCAAATCGGGGAAGAAGCATTTCATCGATTTGAACGATCCATTGCTCGCCAGGATTGTCCGGCGTTGCCGCGACCTGCCGGGCGCGGAGTTGTTCCAGTATGTCGATAAAGATGGGCGGGTGCAGGACATTGGTTCGACGGATGTGAACGAGTACCTTCGGCAAATTTCCGGTTGCGACTTCACGGCCAAGGATTTTCGCACCTGGTTTGGAAGTGTTTTGGCTCTGTTGGCATTAACTGAAATCGGCCCTGCCCACACGGAAAGCCATGCCAAGAAAAACATCGTCAAAGCCACAGAAGCGGTAGCCGCCACGCTGGGAAATACCGTTTCCGTCTGCCGAAAATGTTACATTCATCCCGCGGTTGTCGAAACCTACCTTCGCCGCGAACTCTTCCATCGGCTCGTGGAACGCGG
>JBFMDG010000529.1:0-5529 GCA_040754135.1 Verrucomicrobiota bacterium | reverse complement strand
GCCGGGCCCGCTCGACGCCCTGGTGCGCGTCCATCGCGTGGGCATTTGCGGCACCGATTACAGCGGTTACCTGGGCAAGATGCCGTTCTTTAGTTACCCCCGCATTCCCGGACACGAACTCGGGGTGGAAGTGCTGTCGGTGGGGTCCGGCGTAACGCACGTAAAACCCGGCGACCGCTGTGCGGTGGAACCGTACATGAATTGCCAGCGTTGTTTTCCCTGCCGCAAAGGAAACAGCAATTGTTGCGAAAATCTGAAGGTGCTTGGGGTCATGATGGACGGCGGTTTGTGCGAACGGATTATTGTTCCCGCCCGCAAACTTCATCCCTCGACCCGCCTGACGTGGGAACAACTGGCCCTGGTAGAAACGCTGGCCATTGGTTGTCACGCGGTCAATCGCGGCCACCCTCAAACGAACGAAAACGTCCTGGTCATCGGTGCTGGCCCCATTGGCCTGGCTACTATCGAGTTCGTGAAGCTGACCGGCGCGCGCACCATCGTCCTCGATTTGAACGAGCAGCGTCTCGCGTTTTGCCGCGAACGAATGGGGGTGGACCACACGATCGTGTCGAAAGGCGATGGATCCGAACTCGAACTGCTGAAGCAATGCACCGACGGTGATCTGCCCACCGTAGTCATCGATGCCACAGGAAATAACCGATCGATGTCGAACGCGTTGAATTATGTGGCGTTCACCGGCCGGCTGGTTTTTGTCGGAATTACAACGCAGGAGATCAGCTTCGGCCATCCGCTGATGCATCGGCGTGAACTGACCTTGCTGGCGTCGCGCAATGCTTTGCCGCCCGATTTCAGCCGGATCATTCAATTGATCGAAGATGGCCGAATCGACACGCGACCGTGGATCACGCATCAAGCGGGGTTTGAAGAAATGATCGAGGCATTCCCGGGCTGGTTGAACCCCGAATCCTCCGTAATCAAAGCCATGGTGCAGGTGAGTTGAATTGGAGTTGCGTTGAATTGAAATGTTGAACTCTGACCTGAATCAAGTGCAGCCGCTGCGTTTCCAATAAACTTTTGTCATGGAAAGCCCGGAAATCCTCCCGCAAAAAAACGGCCCGCAGCGAGGCGCCACGATTTCACGCCGAAATTTCGTGCGCACGCTGGCCGCCGTTTCCGCGGCTGCCCCGGCAAGGCTATCCTGGACCGGCCAAGTTTTCGGGGCGGAAAACTCCAGTCGCACACCCGTCGGCTCGAACATTTACGGCTGGGGCCAATATTATCAACGCATGGGCAAAAATGTCGGCGAACATCTCGATGAAGTCCTGTCGGCGTTGCGCGACGCCGACTACGATTATCTGGAAGCATTCGTTGATTCGAATCAGCCGGACAAAAATGCGGAACTGGCCGAGCGCACGAAAGCCAAAGGGCTGAAGCCGGTCTGCCTTTACACGGGCGGACGGCTCCATGAACCCGGCCGATGGGAGCCGGTGGTGGAAAAACTCCTCGCGGCGGCGCGCGTTTGTCACAAGGCCGGCTTCAGCATCATCGATTGCAATCCGGATCCCATCGGACGCGAAAAAACCGGCGAGGAACTGAAGGCGCAGGCGCTGGCGCTGGCCGCATTCGGCAAAGGATTGCGCGAAATGGGAATGAAACTTGGCGTTCACAATCACACGCCGGAAATGGTCAATAATGCCCGCGAATTTCATCATAACTTCCGGCAGACCGATCCCAAGGATGTCGGTTTTTGCTTCGATGTTCATTGGGTTTTTCGCGGGGGCGTGAAGCCGCTCGAAGCCTTGGACGCCTACGGTGCACGCGTCGTGTCGTGGCACCTGCGACAAAGCCGAAACGGCACATGGCATGAAATTCTTGAAGACGGTGACATCGACTACAAGGCAGTAGCTCAGCGGGCGGCGGAGTTGAAATTGCAGGCGCCTTACACGGTGGAATTAGCCATTGAACCAGGGACGAAAATCACTCGAACGGTCGTTGAAAATCACCGGCTCAGCCGCGAGTTCGTTCGAAAAGTTTTTGCGGTTTAATCAGTCGAACGTCGAGAACGTGAAAAAGATCCACATGAGTATGAGAACATTTCTTTGCTGGAAGCGACTCGTGCCACTCGGTCTAGCTTGCCTGATTCTGGTCGGGTGCCAGACCGGATCAACGGTGCCGCCTCGATCCATGGCGCCGGAAGCGAGCGTGCGTCCGGGCATCAACACGGAGTACCTCAAGCCCGACCTGAACGTCAGCCAATGGGTCGAGCGCTTCGAGCGGGAAGGCCGGGAAATTTATACCGACCGGCTGAAGATCGTGCAAACGGCCCGGATCAAACCGGGATGGACCGTCGCCGACATCGGTGCGGGAACAGGATTGTTCACGCCGCTGCTGGCCGAAGCGGTGGGGTCGCGCGGAAAAGTCCTGGCCGTGGACATCGTTCCCAAGTTCCTCGAACATATTCAGCAACGCGCCACAGCCGCCGGACTGAACAATGTGCAAACGATTCTCTGCACGGAAAAGTCAGTGGAACTGCCTCCCAACTCCGTTGATCTGGCCTTCATTTGCGACGTTTACCATCACTTCGAGTATCCCCACAGTTCGGTGGCCTCTTTGTGGACGGCGCTGAAGCCTGGCGGCGAGATTTACCTCATCGATTTCAAGCGGATCCTCGGGCAAAGCTCCGATTGGATCCTCAACCACGTTCGCGCCGGCCAGGAGGTGGTAACGGCCGAGATCGAATCCGCCGGATTTAAAAAAGTCGCCGAATACGATTTGCTGAAAGAGAATTATGTCCTTCGGTTCCGCAAGCCGCGCTGACACCGGCTGAGGAACTCGAGCCAATCCGCAGTCATTCTCCGAACGGGCCGGACCTGCCTCCGCAACCGCGCGATTGCGCCACGAGGCTGGCAAAGGATCTGGCCTTCCACTCCAAAAAAAATTCCGCGTTCAAAGTCCGTTCTTCCGTTCGAGGCTGCTTCGTGATAAACGACCGCCTCACTCACATGAGAACCAGTTCGATTCGGCCATGGCTTCGAGCGTCACTGAACAAACCGCGAGAGCGAACCGTGTTTTATCCCACCGTCTGGTCAATATTCTTCCTCGCGCTCGCACTCGCCCCGATTCGCGGCGAGCTCGCGTCCGAAGCAGTTTGCGCGAAGACAGGCCTGTTCCTCGCGCCCATCGATTCGCCCTGGCATAGAAAATACGCGCCTGACCGCGAAATCGATATTCTGCACCTGGCGTTGGATGTGACTCCGAATTTCCGCGAGCGGAGCGTCTCTGGCCAAACCACCCTGCGCTTCAAACCGATTGCCAAACCGCTGGGCGAACTCCGTCTTGACGCTGTCGATCTGTCCATTGCTTCGGTGAGCAGTTCGGAAAAAATCCATGCATGGCAGGTGACGGATAAGCAGATCATCCTCACCTTTGAACAGCCCATCCTGCCCGATCGTGAAACCACGGTGACGATTGCGCATTCGGCGCATCCGGCCAAAGGGCTCTATTTTCGCACGCCGGAAATGGGCTACAAACAAGGAGAAGACCACATTTTCACCCAAGGCGAACCGATCGAAGCGCGGCATTGGTATCCCTGCTTCGATGCGCCAAATGAGAAGTTCACCTCCGAAGTGACCTGCCGCGTTCCGGAAGGAATGGTCGTGCTTTCGAACGGACGCAAGCTCTCGGAAGAAAAAGCTTCCGGCACCGGATTGATCGCGGTTCGCTGGCTTCAGGACAAGCCGCACGTCAACTACCTCATCACGCTCGTGGCCGGTTATTTCAAAAAGATCGAGGATCGTTACAAAGAGATTCCCATGGCTTTTTGGACGCCGCCCTCCCAGATCGATGCGGCGCCGCTCTCGTTCCGCGACACGAAAGACATGATGGCATTTTTCGAACGCGAGATCGGCGTTCCTTACCCGTGGGACAAGTACGACCAGGTTTGTGTCAACGATTTCGTCGCCGGCGGCATGGAGAACACGACCCAGACCACGTTGACCGATACGACGCTTTTTACGCCTGAGTTTGAAAACGTTCGCAGCAGCCAAGGCCTGGTCGCCCATGAGCTGGCGCATCAGTGGTTCGGCGATCTGGTCACATGCAAAGATTGGAGCCACCTCTGGTTGAACGAAGGCTTCGCCACCTACTACGCGCATCTTTATTCGGAGCACAAGGATGGGCGGGATGAGATGCTCTACGACCTTTATCGCAGCGCCAAACGGTTTGTCAGCCGCAGCGATGACACGCGCCCGATCGTCTATCGGCAGTTTGATCATCCCATGGAGCAGTTCGGCTATCACGCCTATGAGAAAGGAGCCTGGGTGCTGCACATGTTGCGATCTCAATTGGGAACAGATTTGTACCGACAATGCATCAAAACGTTCCTCGAACGCCATCGCTTCGGGATTGTGGAAACGGAAAACCTCGTCGCCGTCATCGAAGAATTATCCGGGCGCTCTTACGACCAGTTCTTTGATCAATGGGTTTATCACGCGCACAATCCCGAACTCGAGATCAACTATGGTTGGGAAGAAAAAACGCGCCTGGCACGGGTGAACGTCAAACAGGTGCAGAAGCTTGGTCCGGACATTTTGCTGTTTCATTTTCCGTTAACCATTCGTTTCAAAATCAAAAACGAAACGATGGACCGCCAAATCATCGTCAAGGAAAAGGAGGAGGACTTTTATTTTGCGCTGCCGGAAGCGCCCCGCATCGTTCGCGTCGATCCGGAACTCGCCTTGCTCGCCTCGATCCGGTTTCCCATTTCCAATCCGCTGTTGCACGCGCAACTGACCGACACTAATGACGTCCTCGGGCGCATTCTGGCTGTGGAAACACTCGCCACCCGCCGCGATCCCGACAGTGTGTCCCGGCTGAAGCAGGCGCTGAATTCGGATCCGTTCTATGGCGTGCGCGCCGAAGCCGCCACCACCTTGCGGCTGATTCATAACGACGCAGCCTTTGCCGCGCTCACCAACTCGATCACGCAGCCGGACGCGCGGGTGCGGCGCGAAGTTATTTCCGCCGTGAATCGGTATTTCAATCGCGATTCACAAGCCATCGTGCTCCGCATGCTGGCGCAGGAAAAAAATCCTGACCTGATCAGCACCGCTTTGCAGGGGTTGCCCGCATACCGCGACGAAGCGGTGCGCGAGACGCTTTTGAAAACGTTGGTGACTCCCTCTTTTCGCAACACCATCACCGAGGCGGCCTTGAATCCGATGCGCAGCGCGGACGAGCCGATTTACATTGCGGCGCTCATGGAAGCGCTGGAAAAGCGCCAGGGCGATTTCACCAGCGGCGGCCTGGTGCGCGCGCTGGAAACGCTCGGCTACCTGGCGCGAAATGAAGATAACAAAGAGGCCGCGCGTGAATTCATCGCTGGTTTCACAACCTCGAAGCGACGCAACGTGGCCGTGGCCGCTTTGAATGCCCTCGGCACTCTCAATGATTCGAAGGCATTGCCTCTCCTCGAAAAATTTGCGGCTGCCGGCAAGGAGTCTCCCGAACGCGAAGCGGCCCAAAAAGCCATCGCCGCCCTACGCGCCTCGCGCAAGGAAGATCAACAAG
>JBFMDG010000528.1:0-5531 GCA_040754135.1 Verrucomicrobiota bacterium | reverse complement strand
AGAATGTCCCGCTGCCCGAACCTCCCGCACTGGTGGTGAAGGTATAGCTGCCGGCCGTCTGACTGGCGAAGGAAAGATTGTAGGTGGTGGTGACATTGTCCGAGCTGTCGGTGAGGGAGAGCGTCGCATTGTTGCCGGACGCATTGTAAACATAGCTGCCGGTGCTCGTTTGATTGGTAGTCCCGGCGGCAAACTGGAGGTAACTGCTGCCGGTGGCGGCGAAACGCACTTCTTGCGTCGTCCGGCCCGCTTCTTCGAGGCGGACACTTTTACCGGCCACACTCTGGGGCGCGAGATTGCCAGAACCATCATTCGAACTGCCGCCCGCGGCATCGTCATTTCCACCGCCTCCGCCGCCACAGCCGGTGAGCAACAGGTTCAGAGTACATGCGGCCAGGACCGCCACGCATTGCCAATTGGTTTTCATTATCTCCTAAAGGGGTTCGATCTGATTCTGATTCTGATTCTTTCCTAACATCCTCGAACGAGGATCAGAGCATGACGCGCCACATTTCAGCAATCGGTGGCCGCCACGATTTCCAGGGAAGGGAATGACCCGCAACTCGTGGGGGAAAACCTGAGCACCTGTCTGAGTCAACCGCGCTGATCCGGCCCGCTTGGAACGGAACGGTCAGTAGTAGGAACGAAAAGAACGAAGATTCCACTCTTCGATCAGCTCCTTTGGAATCTCCTTCAAAAAACGCGAAGGCTGCTGCATCGCATCTCCGCTGCTGCTCATGCGCAACAGGGGAAAAGCCAGATAGAGCTCATCGCGCGCGCGTGTGATGGCCACGTAAAACAACCGGCGCTCCTCTTCAATCTGCTCCTCGGAACGCGTCGAGCGCACACTCGGAAACAACCCTTCGCAAAGCATGATCATGAACACGACCGAGAACTCGAGGCCTTTCGCCTGGTGAATGGTCGAGAGGCGGAGGCGCTCTTCGTCCTTTTCCACCGGTTTGTCCTCTTCCGCTTCCAGATTGGAAAGGAGCGCGAGCTGGCTCAAAAACTCTTCCAGAGAGGCAAACTGGCGCGCAAACAAAGCCAGCTGCTCGATATCATCGAGGCGCAGTCGATGATTGGTGTACGCGCCTTCCAAATAATCCGTGTAGCCCGCTTCGAGCACGAGCTTCAACATCCGCGCCGCATCCCCGCGGACCGGTTTGGTTTCCAATTGGGAAATGGTGGCGACAAACTGCACCCAATCCACCGCGGTTTTCCGGGGCACCACCAATTGCATCGATTGCAACGCGGTCGCGAGCGGAGCACGCGCGGAAGGCGCTTCATTTTCGGAAGGGGCAACGGCGGCTGAATCTTGCGCTGGGCTCGCGGTGGATTGCTCCGCATCGAGCGGGTGGGTTGGCGCAGGCGCATCGGGCGGAGGCAGTTTTTTTGCGGGCAGACGGTTCAACCATTCCTTCCACATTTTGTCAGCGGTTTTTCCACCCACGCCCGGCAGCATGCGCACGAGCCGTTTGAAGGCGAGTTCGTCGTGCGGATTGCAGATGAACTTCAAATAGGCCACCACGTCCTTGATGTGCGCTTGCTCGAAAAACCGAATGCCGCTGGTGATGGAAAATGGAATGTTGCGGCGCGTCAGTTCGAGCTGCAATTCCAGCGCGTGGAAATGGGAGCGATAGAGCACCGCCATCTCGTTGAGATTGATCCCTTCGTCCCGCAATTGCAGGGCGCGCTGCGCGACAAATGCCGCCTGTTCGCTCGAATCGTTGCAAACCACAAGCGCCGGCTTCAGTCCCGCCCGGCGGGACGCGGTCAGTTGCTTGGCAAATTGCCGCGCGTTGTGATGGATGGCGGCGTTGGCCACCGACAGGATCTCAGGGGTGCTCCGATAGTTGGTTTCAATCTTATAAACCCGCGCGTTCGGATAGCGCTTCGGAAATTCGAGGATGTTGAGGAAATTGGCGCCGCGCCAGGAATAGATGCTTTGCGAATCGTCGCCCACCACCATCACATTCTGATGGCGCGCGGCCAGCAAATCGATCAGGTCCGCCTGCAGGCGATTGGTGTCCTGGTACTCGTCCACGAGAATGAATTGAAACCGGCGCTGGTACAGCTCGCAAACATCCGCGTGCTCGAGCAACAATTTCAACCACAACACCAGCAGATCGTCGAAATCCATGACGTTGGTTTCGCGTTTGCGCGCGCGGTAGTGTTGCGCCACCGCGTCGATGGCATCGGCCACACTGACAAAATGCTCGAACTGTTCGGCCAGGATTTGCCGCACCGGCTTTTGCGTATTCATGGCGAAGGAAAAGATTTCGCCGAGCACCTCCGCCTTTGGAAAACGCGTCGCTTGCACTTCAATTTCGGCATCATCCAGGCACGCTTGAATCAGATCTTTCGCATCCTCCCGATCGAGGATGGTGAAGTCGCGGCCGTAGCCGAGCCGGTCGGCATGGCGGCGCAGGATGCGATGACCGATCGAGTGAAAAGTGCCGCCCCAAAGATCGGAGAGATCCTGGCCGAGAATTTCATTCACACGCCGCATCATTTCGCGCGCCGCTTTGTTGGTGAATGTGAGCAGGAGAATCCGGTCGGGCGGAATGCCTTGTTCGAGGAGGTAAGCCACTCGATAGGTGAGCGTGCGCGTTTTGCCCGAGCCCGCACCGGCGATGACCAGGGCGGGACTGGGAACGGCGGTGACCGCCGCCAGTTGCTGCTCGTTCAATTCGCGCGCGTAATCGATGTGCAAATCGATCGGCGCGCGGAACGGCTGCAGCACGTACTCCCGTGACATGGCGAAAAGTTACTGGCCCGGGGGGAAAGAGCAAAGGGGAAAGGGGAATGGGCAAGGGGCAGAGGGCACAGGGCAGAGGGCACAGGGCAGAGGGCAGAGGGCAGAGGGCACAGGGCAGAGGGCAGAGGACGGGCATCTCGCCCGGCGTTGGTGACAAAGATTGGGACGTCAGTATTCTAACTGCAGGTGGGGCAAGCGGGGTGAGAGATTTGATGGGCCGACGGCGTAAGTTGGCTCAAACAAAATTCGTTTCGAGGTTTTGCAGCTCTTGTTTGAGGGTTTCGCTGATGCGGTGCTTGACCAGGTAAACGAGATCTTCTTTCACGCCGAGAGTTTCCGCGACTTTGCTGACCGGCCAGTTCTTGAGCGCGTAGAGATCGAAAATCTGAAAGTGCTCGGGTTTGACGCGCAATTTGACGCGTTCGAGGGCCGCTTCCAACAGCACCTTTTCCCATTCGGTATTCCAATAACCTTCCAGATCGGCATTCGGATCTGGAATATTCTCCAGCTCCGCGAAATCCGGGTTTTCAGGCAGTGGCTCGATGGTCTGCAATTTGTGACGCCGCCGCAACTGATCCAGAATCCGCCAATGGGTAATCTTCAATAGCCATCCCTTGAACGAGCCGCGGCCGGGATCGTAGCGAAAGGTTTTGATTTTGCGCGCGACACAGAGAATGGTTTCCTGCACCACATCCTGAGCTTCGGCATCGTTCAGTCCGGAACGCAGGGCCGAACCATAGATGAGCCGCCAATAGGTGTTGAAAAAGTCCCTCCAGCTTTCTTCATCCCCCCAATTGCGAAGCCGGCTCAACAAAGTCTGCCGTGTGGGGAGCAGATCATCCGTTTCTTTCGGGCCAGCCATGGCTGTGATGATAGCGGGCTGGCGCAGTTTCGCAATGGGATTGCTCGGGATTGCTCGGGATTGCCCGATGGTCTGGCTCCAGCAAATCCATGCGCGAGTGCTTTTGGAGAATTCCGAAAAGAAATCAGTGCAGCATTTGGCGAAGGGTGGGCAGCACCAGCGCCAGTGGAGTAATCGCACCTGGAAGGTTCACAACCCTAAAGGAGTCGCCGGCTCGAAATTGCTTAAGCACACGTTTCAAGCAGGGGACGCCGGTGCACGGGGCGATTGCTCGCGAGGAAGCGCCGCACCGGCGAAGAGTTTTTCCTGCAATGCCTGCAAATCCTTCATCAACGCTTCCGCGGTTGGACAGCGTTGCTCAGGCGCCGCCGCACAGGCGCGCAAAATAATCTTGTTCAATTCGAGGAGCGCGGCTCGATCCTCCCGTTCTGCCAGCGAATCGGGAAATGCGGGAAATTGTTTCCGGTCCTGGCCCATGCTCGCTTCGTAAAGAAGCTTGCCGAGACTGTAAACATCGGCAACGACCGTGCCTGGCCCCTCCGGCGCAATGAATCCTTCCGTGCCGACATAACTGCGGTCGCTGTCCGCCGTGGCCGCGGTCGTCACCAGGCCGATGTCTGCAAATTTTGGGACGCCATTCACAAAGATGACGTTGGACGGCTTGATATCGCGGTGCACGAGCTGGTGCTGATGCAGGAAATGCAATCCGGAAGCGAGCGCAATTCCGATGGAGAGACAATCCCGCACCGGGAGCTTGCGCATTCGTTCGAGATCTTTAGCGAGGGTGCGTGGAGAATAAGACTGCGGATCAATCCGCTGCCCGCACACACGGTCGTCGCCGAGCTCCATGATGTAATAGAAAATGCCTTCCTGATCATTGCGGCCGACATGGAGGATGTGCACCCAATTTAGGTGCTGCCGCGAGATCGGCGTGAACTTTTGAATGCCTCGAAACTCGCGCTCGAACGGATCGCTGGTTTTGAATCGCTCCCGATGAATGATTTTCACGGCGTGAAATGTGCCGATGACATCGCGCGCCAGCCAGACATCGCCGTAAGCGCCGCTGCCAATGGTGCGGACGAGGGTGTGATCCGGAATCTGCAGTTCGCAATTCAGCTTGGCGCTGCCTGCCTGGATCGTTTGCAGGTTGCTCGGTTCCGTCGCTTCCAATGGTGTCGGCACTGACAAAACAGACGTCGTATGAACTCGGGAGTTGCGTTGCGCGTGAAGGAGGATTGACCAACCCAATGCGGCCGGGATTTGCACGACACACACAATCAACCAGGGAAACCAGATTCGCGTGGTCCACACAAGGGCGATCGAGGCTACCGCCACCAGCAAAGCCGCCAAAGCAGCAATGCCAACCGCAGGCAAGGGACGAACAACCGCCAGGCCCAAGGCAAGAAGACCGCCCGCCAACAGGACCAGGCTCAATTCAATCCAGGGCGACATTTCTTCCAGCCAATCTCCATGCGCCAGATTCAAGTAAGTGGTCGCGTTGATCTCCACTCCCGGGGACCGGTTTTGAGTCCAGCGGGTGTAGGGCGTGCGAAAGTCATCGGTGCCGCGGCCGCCCTTGAATCCGACGCCAAAATGCGCGCCGACAAAGATCACCTTATTGGAAAAGACTTCACTCGGAATGAGGCCTGGTTCGAGCACGTCGGCAAAACTCTGTTTTGGCAGAAATCCTGGCGGACCGTAATAGTTGATCCATCGCGGGCGATTCGCATCGGGAGCACCGCCAGCCAGCGTCGCGTTCGCCACTCTCCACGCGAGCGACGGTTCCTTGAAATCTTCGGCCGGGCGATAATGTTCGCGGATGAATTTATCTTCGCCCGCCAGTACGACCAATCCCCATGAGGCAATTTTTTCCAGCGCTTCGATGGGTTTGCGAAGCCGTTTGCCGGCGTC
>JBFMDG010000527.1:0-5541 GCA_040754135.1 Verrucomicrobiota bacterium | reverse complement strand
CGTTGAAGTTCCTTGGCAATTAAAGCTTTGGACCAATTCGGCCGATAGACACTGAGCCGTTCTGAGCCGGGCACAGGCATCAATTTCGTGCTGACATCCTGTGAGTTTGCGGTTTAAATCCGGCCTGAAAATCGACTCCATTTTGACGGGTCGCAGCGTTATCTCAGCCGCTTTCACGAGTGGAATGCCCGCCGATTGGGGTCAATAACGGCGTTTCAGACCCAAGTTTTCTATGAAGAATTGCTGGTTTCGACGAGCCGTTCCCAAACAAATCGAGCATGCGGCTCTGACATCGACCCTTATCTTCCTCCTGGCCCTCATGACCGCGGCGGACGCAAAAGTGCCCGCAGTGGAAGAAGGGGACTTAAGCCGGTTAAGTCTGCAGGAACTGATGGACTTGAAGGTCAACACGGTCTATTCCGCCTCGCGGCACGAACAGAAAATCTCCGAGGCGCCCGCTTCGGTTTCCATCGTCACTGCGGATGAAATCAGGAAATTCGGGTTCCGCACCGTCGCCGATATTCTAAGAAGTCAGCGGGGGATTTTTGTCACCTACGACCGCAATTATCATTATATCGGTATTCGGGGATTAAACCGCCCGGGCGATTACAACACGCGCCTTCTGGTGCTCGTCGATGGCCACCGCGTGAACGACAATATTTATGATGGCGCTTTGGTTGGGAATGACTTCGTCGCGGACGTGGACTTGATCGAGCGGGTGGAAGTGATTCGCGGACCGAGTTCGTCACTCTATGGGAACAACGCGTTTTTTGGAGTGGTGAACGTGATTACGAAACGCGGCGAACACGTCAATGGCGCGGAAGTTTCCGGAGAAGTGGCTCGGTTTGACACCTGGAAAGGCCGGGTGACTTACGGCAAAAAATTTGAAAACTCATTCAATCTCCTCCTTTCGGGCACCCTATTTACAAGCGATGGCCCGGAGCACCTTTATTTTCCGGAATTCGACGCGCCGGAGACGAACCATGGAATTGCCGAGAATCTGGATTATGAGCGGTCCCGGTCCGCGTTTGGGAAGTTGAGTTATGGCGATTTCACTTTCACCGCGGCTCATGTGCGAAGGAAGAAAGGGATCCCGACCGCTTCCTTCGAGAGCGTCTTCAACGATCCACGACTGCACACAGTGGATGAATCGACCTATTACGATCTCAAGTTCGATCGTGAATTCGACAATGTTGGCCGGCTGCTCGCCCGCATGTCCTACGATGTTTATGAATACTCGGGTGATTATCCAATTGATATGGCGGCGCCGGGAGATCCTCCGACGATCGTTCTGAACAAAGATTTCGCCTGTGGAGATTGGTGGACCAGCGAACTGCAATTCAGCCGGGAGTTTTACGATCGACATCGCCTGACCATCGGGACCGAGTACCGGCAGAACCTCAACCAGGACCAGTTCAATTACGACGAGGAACCGCGGTTCGATTACTTAAACATCCAACGCTCGAGCTACAACGCTGGCATTTATGGTCAGGCTGAAATCTTGATTCGCACAAACCTGCTTTTGAACGTGGGTGGGCGCTATGATTATTACGAGACGTTTGGTGGCACGGCCAATCCTCGGCTTGGGTTGATCTTTTCTCCCTGGGAGGAAACGACCTTTAAGCTGCTGTACGGCCGCGCCTTTCGCGCACCGAATGCGTATGAATTCTACTACGTTTCGAGTGATGCCGATGCAAACCCTGATTTGCAACCGGAGGCCATCGATACCTACGAACTCGTGTACGAGCAAGGCCTGCCGGGATCGATTCAAATGATGGCTTCGGCCTTTTACTACAAGGTTGATGGCTTGATTTCGCAACAAACCGATCCTGTCGATGACGCCTTGGTTTTTCGGAATGTGGAGGAAGTGCAATCCCGCGGGGTGAGTTTCCAACTTGAACATCGGAGCGACGCGGGCTGGCTGGCTCGAGGCAGCTACACCTTTCAGGATACAGAAGACACCACCACCGGATTGCGGCTGAGCAATTCGCCGGCGCACCTGGCGCGATTCAATTTCATTGTTCCGATGATACCGGAGCGTCTCTTTGCCGGTCTTGAACTGCAATACTCGAGTTCAGTGAAAACCATTCTCGGTCGAAGCGTGGATGATTACTGGGTAGCCAACCTGACGCTGTTCAGTCAGAATCTGTTCGAAGGCTTGGAGCTTTCGGCGAGTCTTTACAATTTGTTTGACCAGGAATTCGGCTACCCTGGCGCCGGCGAGCACCGCCAGGAAATCCTATTACAAGATGGGCTCACTTTTCGCGTGAAAGCGACCTATCGGTTCTAGCTCGCATGATTGTGGGGGACAATCCATTCGGAATGCTCTCGCAAGAGGCAGCACTCGACTCGCCCTTGGAGCCGCTCACAACGCTCGCAGTGGCGGCCCCTTCGCCGCCGCCCTCCGCAATTGCCCGGCTTCATTCGCGGTTCTTGAGCCGACGATGCTTTGCCTGGTGGCTCTGCTTCGTTGTTGGAATGGCCGCACTTCCGGTTTTCGCAGCGCCCCAGCCCAGGATCCTTACCGAATATGAATTGAAAGCCGCTTTTTTGGAAAAATTCATCCGCCTCGTCGAATGGCCCGTCTCCGCCTTTTCGAGCGACCATGCGCCTTTGATTATCGGAATTCTTGGCGAAGATCCGTTTGAATCTTACCTGCCGAGAGTGATGCGAGGAAAAACAATCAACAAACATCCAATTCAAGTGCTGGTTTGCAAAACGCTCGAAGAAGCCAATCGCACCCACCTGCTCTTTATCAGCCCGTCCGAAAAAAATCGTTTGGCGGAGATTCTGCCTCGCCTGAAATCGCAAGGCCTCCTCACTGTGGGCGATGTAGAAGGCTTTGCCAGCAGCGGCGGAATCATTAATCTCTACCTCGAAGATCAAAAAATCCGATTCGAGATCAATGTGGATGTGGCGCGGCAGGCCGGATTGGAGATCAACGCCCAGTTGTTGCAGCGAGCCAAAGTCATTCACGATTCCGGCTCCGGCAGAAAGTAGTATGCGGTCGTTACGCAATCTTTCCATCAAGCGCAAGTTGATGTTCTTGATGATGCTGACGAGCAGCCTCGCCTTGCTCCTCGCCTCCTCCGCCTTCATCGCTTACGAATGGTTTACCTTCCGGAAAGTCATGGTGCGCGACTTGACCACCCAAGCTGAAATCATCGCCGCCAACAGCTCCGCGGCCTTGCTCTTCGACGACCCGGTCAACGCCCGCGAGACCCTGATGTCGCTCCAGGCGAAATCCCATGTCTTATCGGCCTGCATTTTCTCTCTCGACGGCCGCATTCTGGCCGAGTATTCGCGTGACGATCGGCAGGAAACTCCCACGTTCCTGGATGTAGCTGCCACGCGCCATCGATTCCACAAAAGCAGCGTCAGTCTTTATCTGCCGGTCAATCTCAAAGGCGAACGCCTCGGCCTGGTCTATCTCAAATCCGATTTCCAGCCGATCTACAATCGGCTCGTGCAGTATTTGGAAATCACCATTCTCGTTCTGGTGGTTTCGTCCCTGGCCGCTTTTTCTCTTTCCTCCCTATTGCAACGCATTATTTCCGAACCGATCCTCAAACTTGCCCGCGTCACACGCGAAGTTTCCACAAACAAGAACTACTCGATCCGCGCCGAAAAGGAGAGCCAGGACGAACTCGGCACCCTCATGGATGGCTTCAATGACATGCTCGCCCAAATTCAGTCGCGCGAAATCGCCCTCCAATCCGCCCACGATAAACTCGAACAGCGCGTCACCGAACGCACCCGCGAATTGCAACAGGAAGTCTTCGAACGCAAACGCGCCGAAACCGCCCTCGCCGATGAAAAAGAACTGCTCGCCGTAGCGCTAAGATCGATTGGCGATGCCGTCATCGCCACCGACAAGGCGGGACGCATCATTCTTTTTAATGCCGTCGCCGAAAAACTGACCGGATGGAATTATGTCGATGCTTTGGGGGAACCGGTGGAATCGGTCTTTTCCATTCGGCTGGAGAATCAACCCGAGCCCGCCTCGGTGCTGCAAGTGCTCGACTCCGAGCAATCGGTCGAGTTGCCGCCCAACGCAATCCTGGTGGGGCTCGATGGCTCGGAACGACTCGTGGCCGGAAACGCTTCCCCGCTCCGGAACAAAGACGGAAAAGTCATCGGAGTCGCTCTCGCCTTCCGAGACATTACCGAACAACAGAAAATGGCGACAGAATTGTTGAAAGCCTCGAAATTGGAATCGCTCGGAGTTCTGGCCGGTGGGATCGCCCACGATTTCAACAACATTCTCGGTTCCATTCTCGGCAATCTTTCCCTGGCCAAGATGCTGGTCGCTGCTGAAACCGAGCTTTACACCACACTGGAACGCGCCGTCAAAGCTTCGCTCCGGGCCAAGGAACTGACGCGGCAACTCCTCACCTTCGCCAAAGGCGGTGCGCCGGTCAGAAAAGCGGCTTCCATTGCCGACCTGATTCGGGATACGACGCATTTTGTTTTGCGCGGATCGAATGTCCGTTCGGAACTACTTTTGCCCGATGACTTGTGGCCCGCGGAAATCGATGAAGGCCAAATCGGCCAGGTGCTCGATAACCTGATCATCAATGCCCGCCAGGCCATGCCCGACGGAGGCGTCGTAAAATTGAAAGCTGAAAATCTGGTTCTTCCTGAAAACTCCCGCATTCCTTTGTCCACCGGACGGTACATTCACTTGAGCATTCACGACACGGGAATTGGCATCGCGCCGGAAAATCTCCCGAAAATTTTCGATCCTTATTTTACGACGAAACAAAAAGGGAGCGGATTGGGCCTCGCCACCACCTACTCGATCATGCGCAAACACGAAGGCCATATCAGTGTCGAATCCGCGCCTGGCGAAGGCACCACGTTTCATCTGTATTTGCCCGCCTCATCCAAACCGCTCCCGGAAAAACCAGCCGAAAAATTGGGAACGCTCGGCGGTCAAGGACGCGTTTTGGTGATGGACGACGAACCTTCCATCCGCCAGCTGCTTCAAGCCATGCTGAAAATGCTCGGTTACGAAGTCGAAACCGTCACCGACGGTGCCGAAGCCATTCAGGTCTATTGCGTGGCGCAGGCGACGGGCAAACCGTTCAACGTGGTGATCATGGATTTGACCATTCCTGGAGGAATGGGCGGAAAAGAAGCGATTCAAAAACTGACGATCCTCGATCCGGAAGTCCGCGCCATAGTCTCGAGCGGGTATTCGAACGATCCGGTGATGGCGAATTTTAAAGAGTACGGATTTCGCGGCATGGTGGCCAAGCCTTACCAAATTGAAGATCTTGCGCGCGCTTTGAAAGAAGTCATCACGGCGCGCGAATAAAACCCCGAATTGGAATCACGACCCGACATCTCCGGAGTAAATGCAGAGCTACCGGATCTGCCAATGACGACTGGAGCTTCCATCTCGAGTGTGGGGCTGCACGGACGAATTGACAACGCAGGCCACATTGGATACGCGCGCGGCAATCGTTTCAATTTGGCTTGGATGGCGGCGAACCATTCCATTTCGAAATCTCCGAAATTTGCGCGACGTGCCACAAA
>JBFMDG010000526.1:0-5543 GCA_040754135.1 Verrucomicrobiota bacterium | reverse complement strand
GCAGGACCAAATGCCAGCGCCCCGCAGCCAGTGCTTGTCCAAAGCCAAACAGAACGATCGCGCCCAAAAACCATTCCCATCGTAAATCGCGCAGCACGGTCTGCAGCGCTCGCAAATCAATCCGCGAAAAAATCCAAGCCAGCACCGCCACAGAAATCACCAGAGCAATCCAACGCGTGCGCTTGCGCATCGCAAATTCCGGACGTGCAGCGGGTGCGGATGACATCGAAAGAAACTTACGCGGAGCGCGAAAAGAGCAAAGCGCAAACCGCAGGAACACCGAAAGAAGAATGAACGGCGAAGCGCCAGGGCAAAAAAGGAGCGAGCGGAGCGAGGAAATGCTGCGTTCGTAAAATCAAATGTGGCCGAAGGCAATCGCTGTGGTGTTGCCTGCTGCCTCGATGTCCTTTGCGCTTCGGAACGGCTCCGGGCGCTCTCTCGCGCTTACTTTGTTTGAGCGAAGAGCATCAGGACGCGACCGCCCTTTTCGGTCATGATTTGATATTGCTCTTCATGGGGCCCGTGCGGCACCGCCAGGCCGTCGCAGGTTTTATCATAAGTCGGTTTTCCATCCACCAGGAGCATGTAATGATGAGTGCGGTTGCCTTGGATATGATGCAGGATCACGTGCCAGGAATCGACTTTTCCATCGCGCACCAAGGGCACTTTTTGCCAATGCGTGAAGGAGCCGACGACTTCAACGGTGGCGGGTTCGTCGGTCTGGCCGTCCGGCAGGCGCCACCGGAAAACTTTGGAAAAGGTTTGCTTGCGATCTGAAGCTTCCCGGCGGGGACCCGGACTGGAGGGCGGCTCGGGAAGCAGAGGCCCGCCTTTTTGCGGAGGCTTTCGTCCGAACAGATTACCAAAAGTTTCAAACATAGATTTCGCTGCGTTTTCCCCGCCATTGTATGCGCCGGGAAATAAATTCGCGCCACAAGAAATGCCAAACACGCCAACGACGCAACCGTTTTCTGCAATTTTCTATTGCAACGGCTCTGAAAGCTGCCCCACGGGTTTCGAGGGCTGTCGCCATTGTCGAGGAATGGGCCATGCCGGGAGCGAGATTGAAATCGCACCAAATGAAACAAGCAGTTTGCACTCGTGCAACCGGTTACGAGCTGGCAATTTCGACGAGACCTTTGATCGCATGCAATGTTCTTCGAAAATGACTCGGCGCGCTTTTGCGGAACAGCTGCTCAAGTCGAGCGCCTTGCTCCTGAGCGCGCCCGCTTGTTTGCGTCATCTCGAAGCGGCTCCGTCCATTGCCCGCGCTTCGGCTCCTCTCATAACCCATGGCGTGGCCAGCGGTGACGTGACGGATACGACGGCCGTGATTTGGAGCCGAACCGATCGACCGGCCCGCATGAT
This sequence comes from Verrucomicrobiota bacterium, assembly GCA_040754135.1. Lineage (GTDB taxonomy): Bacteria > Verrucomicrobiota > Verrucomicrobiia > Limisphaerales > SIBE01 > JBFMDG01. The sequence continues at coordinate 4,175 of JBFMDG010000526.1, read as the reverse complement.
TGTGGAATGGAGCACCCGCGAATCATTTTCGAATCGCCGACGCATCGCCGGACCTGTGACCGGGCCTGAAGCGGACTTCACCGCCAAAATACTTTTGCAACGGCTGCCTCGGGGACAACGGATTCTCTATCGCGTCTTTTTTGAAGACCGTGGCAGCGGACGTGGCCATGCCGAACCGCATATTGGCGAACTTGTGACGGCAACGCGCGGCCGTGGGGACGTGCATTTTGCCTGGAGTGGTGACACCTGCGGGCAAGGTTATGGAATCGATTCCTCGCGTGGAGGAATGCTCACCTATCTGGCCATGCGCAACTTGCGCCCCGATTTTTTTGTTCATAGCGGCGACACGATTTACGCCGATAACCCTTTGGAAACCGAACTGAAATTGGCCGACGGCAGCGGTGTCTGGCGAAACCTTGTCACCGAAGAGAAATCCAAAGTGGCGGAAACGCTGGCGGAATTTCGAGGCAACCACCGCTACAATTTGCTGGACACGCACGTGCGCGCTTTCAACGCGGCTGTACCCATCGTGGCGCAATGGGATGATCACGAAGTGCGCAACAACTGGTTCCCAGGGCAATTAATCGACGACCCGCGCTACCACATCCGCGATGTGAACACACTTGCGCGGCATGCGCGCCAGGCATTTTGCGATTACTTTCCGATTCGCCCTGATCGAAAGGGGCGGATTTATCGAAATATTCAACGCGGAACAGCCTGCGAGCTGTTTATTCTCGATCTGCGATCCTATCGCGGAGCGAACAGTGCCAATCGTCAGAGTCAAATCTCACCTGACACTGCCTACATGGGGCGAGAGCAACTCGACTGGTTGACGACGGCTCTGAAACACAGTCGAGCCACGTGGAAAATTATTTGCAGCGACATGCCGATCGGCATGGTGGTGGCCGATGGCAAGGCGTTTGAGAATTGTTCGAATGGAAATGGCCCGCCGCTTGGGCGCGAACTTGAAATCGCCGCACTCCTTCGTTTCCTCAAACAACACCGCATTCGGAATGTGCTGTGGCTCACTGCGGACGTGCACCACGCCGTGTCGCATCACTATGATCCCGCGCGGGCGCAATTTACCGATTTCGATCCGTTTTGGGAATTTGTCAGCGGCCCGCTCCATGCCGGGACATTCGGCCCAAGCCAGCTTGATGACACGTTCGGTCCCGCCGTGCGTTGGAATTCCCGGGCCAAAGGCGCGCCGACAACCGGGCCGCATTCCAAAGAGCAATTCTTCGGAACGGTTCGCATCGATGGTCTCACACAGGTCGCCACAGTGACGCACTGGAATCGTGACGGTGAAAAGCTTTGGAGCATCGAGCTGCCGCCCGACAGGCTGTCGAAGTCCCGGTAAAGCTAACAGCCCCGGCCGTGTCTTGAACTTTGAGCAGCGGCGCGTTCACGCGGCGACCGCACGGCCCGCGACAGTCACGCATTTGACAGATTGTGGGCTGCTCTGTAAATCGATGGAAACCCCATCATCAACACGGTGAAACTGCTGAACGTAATCCGATGGAGATTCTCTTTTCGAAAGCGAGGCGTGGCTTGCTCGAATCTTTCGTCGGTTCTTTCCGGCGTGCGCTCGACGCGGGAACAAATGCATGCCAAACCTCGCCTCAATCCATCCATTGCCGAGCAACACGACCAACGAATCGCGGAAGCCGGGGAACGGATTTCTTATCAGCCAGAACCTTACGAACGGCCTCCAGTATCGCCCACGCCGTCAGGCCTTTCAGTGCGGGTTCGATTCCTTGCCTTCCTGGGTTTTGTTTTACTCCTGATTGTGATCGGCTGGATTCATCTTTCCAGGAAAGAGGCCGAGGTCTGGCCGGCAAAAGACGAGGGAAGCTTGGGCACACAGACATTTTTTTATCCCCTGGTGGCGGGCCCTGCTTTTCTCACGGAAATTGCCGCCTCAAACTTCGCTTCACGCGCCATCGTCCAGTACGCACCCGGTGTCACCGGTTGGATGGCGCTCAAAAATAGTGAGGGTCAAACAGCGGCACCGGATGGCAGGCCGGATGAATATTTATCTCGGCACAGTTTAAATGAGGGCCAGATCCTTTTTACCAATACAGAGTCGGCGAAGTCGTTTTGCATGGTTCGCGTAGTCATGCAAAGCAACACGGTGCAATGTGTGGTCACCATGTTCATCGAAACAGACCTCACGAATGCTTCGCCTTCAGCACAACCGTGAACCGCGCATGGCCGCGTGGAAATGGAGCCCGGTTGGTCTTCAGAATCGCAATAGCGGGTGTTGTCGAGCCAGCACGGCGGGACTGAGAATTCAGTGTGCTGACCGGGTCGTGAGATCGAACAGAGTTGTTGCGCCGCATTAGGCCATCGCTAAGCGCATTCTCAGGAAAACCCTTCTTGCCAGCGCCGGTCGCTTGTGAAAGATTCGGCGCCCTGTTTTATGGGACACGTTAAACTGCATATTCCCGGACCGGTGGAAGTGAGCGAAAAAACGTTTCGCGCGTTTTGTTCGCCGATGATTGGCCATCGCGGTCAGGGGTTCAAAGATCTTTACGCAAAAATCCAGCCGCAGTTGCAACAACTGCTTTTCACCAATCAGCTCGTTTTTCTCAGCACCTCCTCCGCGTGGGGCGTAATGGAAGGCGCCCTGCGCAATCTCGCCGCCAAAAAAGTGCTCTGCTGCATGTGCGGCGCTTTCTCAGACAAATGGCTCGATGTCGCCCGCCGCTGCGGCAAGGAGGCCGAAGCCCTGCAAGTGCCCTGGGGCTCTCCCATTCGCGCCGAGCAAATCGATGCCCGTCTCGCCACCGGTGGGTTCGACGCGCTCACCCTCATCCATAATGAAACCTCGACCGGCGTCATGAGTCCGCTCGATGAAATCGCGCCGCTCAAGAAAAAATATCCCGACGTCATGTTCATTGTCGATGCTGTCAGCTCGATGTCGGCGACACGCATCGAATTCGACGCGCTCGGCATCGACGTGCTTCTGGCCGGCTCACAAAAAGCGTTCGCGTTGCCTCCCGGCTTGACCGTTTTCACCACGTCACCGGCTGCGCGAGCCAAAGCGGCCACGATGAACGATCGCGGCTACTATTTCGATTTCATCGAGTTTCAGAAAAATGCCGAACAAAACATGACCCCGAGCACGCCCAGCATCGGACATGTTTATGCCCTCGCCTCCAAACTCGAAGATATTTTTGCGGAAAGTCTCGAAGCGCGCTTCCTTCGTCATGCCACCCTCGCGCAGTTGACGCGCCAATGGGCGGCGCGGCACGGGTTCACACTGTTTCCCGAACCCGGTTTTGAATCGATCACACTGACCTGCATCAACAATGGCGCCAAGCCCGGCGGTCGCGTCGTTGATGTGGCGAAGCTGCAAAAGCTCGTCAAAGATCGCGGTTTCCTGATCGACGGCGGCTACGGAAAAATCAAGGGCACCACCTTCCGCATCTCGAACATGGGCGACGAAACGGAAGCGTCGATGAACCAGCTTTATGCCGCGCTGGATGAAGCGATGAAATCGGTCTGAGTTGAATCAAGGCAACTGCCGGACGCTCTCGCCCGCCCGCGCGCGGCGTCAAGGTGAGACCGCCAGGCGCTCCTCGTTGCGCTCCGGCGTCATAAGTACGCCCTGCTCCTTGTAGGGTTTGAGCATGAAATGCGTGGCGGTGGAGATGACGCCCTGGATCGTGGCCAGTTTTTCAGAAACGAAGGTGGCCACTTCGCGCAGATTGGTGCCTTCAACAACCACCAGCAAGTCGTATCCGCCGGACATGAGATAACAGGAACTGACCTCGGAATACTTGGCGATCCGTTCCGCGAGCCGGTTGAACCCGCCTTCACGCTCGGGAGTGATTTTCACTTCGATGACCGCGCGGACAATTTCGCGCCCCAGCTTTTCCTCATTCAAAATGGTGCGGTAACCAAGAATGATCTGATCGCCTTCGTAACTTTCAATTTTATTGATGACTTCGCTTTCGGTGAGATTGAGCAGGCTCGCGAGTTTCGCCGGGGTGAGCGACGCATCATTGTGCAGCAATTTCAACAAAGGATCCATGCGGCGGAGATTAAGCGGGAAATAAACAACTGAACATTCAAATTTTAATGGGGAGCGCGTCCCGCCCCGGGCGCAGTTTTCCGCGCCCCCGCGGAAAACATTTCCGAACGCAACTGAGTTGGAAACCAATGGCAGC
>JBFMDG010000525.1:0-5544 GCA_040754135.1 Verrucomicrobiota bacterium | reverse complement strand
TTTGAACTTCGCAATAAACGATTCCGCGCCCACCCCGGAAAGGGTATTCCCCTCCAAAAATAACTTTTCGTGAAAATAACCGCTTACCAGCAGCTTTCCTTCGCGATCCACTTGGATGGGAAGCAGCTCTTCATTAGCACTGTTGGTGCTCCCAAAAGACTTGCTCCAGCCCCAAGCGAGTTGCGCCTGCGCCGGTGCCCAACAGCTGGCGAGCAACGCCACCCAGAACCATTTGCGAAGACAACCACCATGCGACCCACTGGAGGTCATGTCAGAAGCGTAATCATAGCGCTTCCAGCCAAGCAATTCGAAAAAGCTCGAGCCACAAACCGTCGGTTGATAGGGAATCACTGCTTCGGGCAAGAATTCAAATCCTTCAAGCCTCGCTCGTCGCCAGTTTGCTCAACAGACCGACGGACTTGTCGTGAAAACCTGCAGGTGCCCGCGCGCATGGGCCGGTTATTTCCCGATGCAAAACTGGCTGAAAATGGAATCGAGCAAATCTTCCGTGGAAGTTTTGCCCACGATTTCGCCGACAGCGTTGACCGCGATGCGCAGGTCCACGGCCACCAGTTCGAGGGTGAGGTTATCGCGCAGCGCTTCCAATGTCCGCTGCGTCGCCGTGCGCGCGCGGAGGAGCGCCTCCTGATGCCTCGAGTTGATCATGACCTGCAACATCTCACCCCCGATTTCACCGGCCCAGATCAAGGCTTTGATGGCCTCTTTCAATGCTTCCAGTCCCGTGCCGGTGGCGCAACTCACTGGAATGACCTGGCCGCGCAAAGACGCGGGTAATTCAAGCCGCGATGGTAAATCGGATTTATTGCGCACGAGGATCCGTTTCTTCGAAGCAAAATCCAAAAGGTACCGCTCATCTTCATCGGTGAGCGGCTCTGAGGCATCGAGCACGTGCAAAATCAATTCCGCCCGCGCCAGGGTTTCGCGGCTGCGCCGGATGCCCTCCTGTTCGATGGCGTCGCCGGCTTCACGCAAACCGGCCGTGTCGATGAACACCACCGGCAGTCCGCGCACGTTGCACGTTTCTTCAATGGTATCGCGTGTTGTGCCGGGAATCGGCGAGACAATGGCGCGATCGCGGCCCAGCAATTGATTGAGCAAGCTCGACTTGCCGACGTTTGGCCGGCCGACGATCGCAGCGCGAATGCCGCGCCGGAGAATTTGCCCTTCATTCGCGGTTCGGAGCAGTTCATCGATGAACTGGAGCGCGGAGGCCACTTTCTCGAGCAACTGTTCTTTCGTGTCCGGCGCGATGTCCTCGTCAGGAAAGTCGATGTGCGCCTCGATGTGGGCCAGCACCAGCAGGAGATCGTCACGGAGCCGGTTGATGCGCTGAGAAAGTTTGCCGGCGAGCTGTTCGTTGGCGGCTTCGAGGGCCACTTCGGTGCGCGCTTGAATGAGGTCCACGACCGCTTCAGCCTGGGCCAGATCGATGCGGCCATTGAGAAAAGCGCGTTTGGTGAATTCGCCCGGCAAGGCCAGCCTTGCGCCATTTGCTAGGACCGCATCGAGCACCAGCTTGGCCGGCAGCAACCCGCCATGACATGAAATCTCGACCATCGCTTCACGGGTGTAAGTGCGCGGGGGATGAAACACGGCCAGCATCACTTCATCAATGGTTTTGCCATCGCGCACCATGTGGCCGTACTGCACCGTGTGACTCGGCGCGCTGGTCGCGGGCAACGACGATTTTCCAGCGGGCTTGAAACAATGGTCCGTTACTCGAAAGGCTTCGGGCCCGGAAAGCCGCACCACGGCCAGTCCCCCTTCACCAATCGGCGTCGAAATGGCTGCAATCGTGTCCTCGATCATGGTGAGCTACCGGTTGTAATCCACGACGATCCCGGCATCGAAAAGAATTTGGTTGAGGCGTTGCAGCGAATCCCCGGCTCAATGCCGGCAATTCCCAGCCTGATTTTCCGCGTCGCGGCCCTGCAAATGGAGCCGGGCTTTTTCGTAACTTTTTTTGTGCAGGTAATGCAACAGCGTCGGGTCGGTGCCGCGGGGCAATTGCGCCGTCAATGCCTCCAGCCGAGAAAACAGCGGCAACAAACTGGGCTTGGGTTGCGCTGCCGGCATCCGGCGCACCGTCGCTTCGAGTTCGAGCAAAGTCTCGAGAATATGTTGTTCCGTTTCGGTCATCTCCCAATCCATAGCGCAACTACGGCAGCTGACCAAGTGGTTTCCTGGAGGGGCCGCATGTCTCCGGCAGGGATTCTCTCGCGAAATGAGTGGCGCAGTTTCTCGGTGGCGATCAGCCGGCAGCCAATCGAAGGTTCATTGATTTAGAATTGCCCTTCTGAATAAAATGAAATCATCCGCATCGATGCGTCCGGCGACCTGGCAGCTACTGACGCGCCGCCGCCTCATCTTTCGCCAGACAGCACTTCTTGTATTTCTTCCCACTGCCGCAGGGGCACGGATCGTTGCGCCCGACTTTGACTTTGGCCCGCGGCGCCGTGGCGGCGGCTAGAACTTGCTCATGTTCGCGGCGCGCCTGTTCGGCGATGACGGGCAGTTGATCGAGTGGAATTCCTTCGTCGCCGAAATCAAAATGGCTCTTGAGCTCAAAACTGCGGTCGCTCGTTCGCATGAGGGTGCGGATGGTTTTGCTCTGAGCCTCAAACGCTTCGGCTTCGTCGTGCCGGCCCTGTTCGCGGCAGAGTTCGGCGAGCCTTTCGAGGATATCCTCGCGGTCGCGGACATCGGACACGCTCAAGCCTTGCTTCAACAAAGCTTCGGCGCGTTGCAGGTCGCGATTGGCGTCGGTCGCGAACACGTGATAGCAATCTGCCCAGCCGATCCAGCCCCACCCCCATCGAGGATCGTCTTTGAGCCATTGCTCGAACAGCCCGTCGCCCTTGCGTGCCCCGCTGAGGGCGAACGTGGCGCTACCCAGCGCCCGGCGGAAATTCTCCGTCGTCAAATCATCACCATTGGAGAACTTTTCCAGGAATTGCTCGCAAAAAGTGAGTCGCCGCCGCTGCCAATTCAGGTCACTCCACGCTGCGCTCAGCAGCGCGTTTTCAAAATCCTGAATCCAGTGGAAGACGTATTGCGTGCCGCGAAACGCGCCGTCAAATTCCTCGATGGATTTGAAGTTGCCTTTCTGAAAAATCAGGAGGAAATCCTCCCAGGCCCGAAACCACTTTTCGCAAGCCGCCGCAGAGTCTGTGTCCGCGAGCGCATACCCCGCCTGGATTCGATCGTCGAGTTGCTCAAAGTTTGGCCAATGAGGAAACCAGCGTTCCCAAAGCACGGTCAGCGCCAGCCATACCCAGTCCTGGTCGAAAGAGTTTTGGAATCGCGAGCGCACCTGGGTGGTGACAGCGGTTTTCGCCATCTCCTCGGCGGCCAGGGCGTGCTCGGCCATTTCGGCGAAAGATTCTTTGTCGATTTCGATGCCGACACGATGCAGTCGCTGCAGCAAAGCCGCGTCCGCCATCGCGCGCGCCTGCGATAACAACGGTTTGCCTCGGCGTTCCAAATCGCTCTGAAACTTTTTGTCCTTGGCCGCTCGCTCCTCGGCGATGCGGTTGAAGGCGATGAAGGAGAGGTTGAGGCCCATGGGATCCGGGTTCATGTCGGGAAAGGTGTTAGGTCAGGACGGATTGACGATGCCGAGCAGGGATTGCTCGTTCAGCTTTCGTTTAAGGCTTTCTGTCAGTTCCGGCACAAGCCATAGCCTGCCGTGCATGATCGGTTCGTCAATAGACTTTTGATCGTGTCGTAATCGAGGTTCGCGCGATTGTGGCGTTTCTCGGTTCGCTCGCTGGGATAATTCGCAAGAGGTGCTATTGCGTGCCTCTGCTGCCTTATCCCGCAGGGCGACCGGACTTGATATTTGTGTCTGCCCATGGTCTGGGGCCTATAGCCGGAGGTAAATATGCGAAATCTCCCAGGGGCTTTCACACCGGAGATTTGCAACACCGAACCAGACATTCTCCTACGGCTTCCCGCACATGGTCAGGGGCGTCCCAAAGCCCTGCCTCAAATTGCGCCTTCATTTCTGCCGGGCCGTAACTGCTGCCATAGACCTGATGCCCCCAATGCGAAACGATTCTCGGAAAACTCGATACCGAGAAACGTCGGGACGCCGGATTGAAGGTAATCACCCAAACGGACTCGTGCGGATCGCGCGGGCGGTCGCAAATCCACCAGGCGACAAACTCCTCCGCAGTGCCGCAGCGGTCGATAAACTCGCGCACGACCGCTGGCGGATGTGAGCCGATGATGTCCATGGCTCAGGTCTAAATCATTCCACTCTCTTGATAAATCGATTTTAGTCCGAGCCTTGGAAATATCGTGTTACGGCCTTGCCCCGTTTTGCTCTGGGAAATCGGGTGGCTTCCCAACTTTGCCACCCAGAGCGCACTGCCATCCTGTTCAACTCCTCAACGCTTCAACTGGTCCAGCCCGAACGCTCAACCTGCCATTGACCACCCTGAATAGATCATTGAATGCTCCGTCTGAGTTCGGTATTGGTTTGCCTTCATTTATGAACATTAAGGGTTTGAAGTGTCTGATTTTTGGAGGAGTCGCCGCTGTGGCCGCTTTCTTCACCGTGCCGGCAGGCGGTTCAGCGATCGACAATCCTTCCGAGGTGCTCAACTTTTGCCTGCTCGATCATCGTGGCGCCGCGCATGAGCTTCGGCGCGTTAACGCGCGCGTTGTCGTGCTTTTTTTCACGGCTAACGGTTGCCCGGTCGCGCGGCAAAGCGCGCCCAAGCTCCGCGCCCTCAAAGAAACTTTTTCCAGCCGCGGCGTGGAGTTGTTTCTGGTCAACGCGAGTTCCGGCGACGACCGCCGCAGTATCCAAAAGGAAGCGCGCGAACTTGGGCTCTGGTTCATTCCGCACCTGCGCGATGATACGCAAGGAGTGGCGCGCCATCTTCGCGTGCGCCGCACGGGCGAAGCCATCGCCATTAGCACCGCCGACTGGCGGATTTTTTATCGTGGCGCGATCGATGATCAGTTGGTGGAAGGCGCGCAGAAGCCCGAGCCGACCGAACGCCTGCTCGAGAACGCGCTGCACGAATTCCTCGCGGGCAAGCCGGTGTCACAGCCTCGCACCGCCGCGCGCGGTTGCGTAATTCACTTCGAGGCCGCGGCCCGATGGAAAGACCGTGACGTTTCCTATGCCCAGGACATTGTGCCGATCCTGGAAAAGAAATGCGTAAGCTGCCATCGGCCCGGACAAATCGGCCCTTGGGCTATGACCAGTTATCGCAAGGTGAAATCGATGGCCTCGATGATCGAAGAGGTGCTTCTCGCCCGCCGCATGCCGCCGTGGGATGCCGATCGCGACGTGGCGCGGCATTTGAACGATTGCGCCCTGGAAATTGCCGAAGCTCAAACGCTGCTGCACTGGATCGAGCAAGGCGCGCCTCGTGGCGAGGGCGAAGATGGTCTCGAAAAACTCAAGCATGAACCCGTGCCCGACTGGCCGCTCGGCGCGCCTGACATCGTCCTCAAGCTGCCGCGCCCCGAGCAAATTCCTGCGACCGGCGTGCTGGATTATCGGCA
>JBFMDG010000524.1:0-5552 GCA_040754135.1 Verrucomicrobiota bacterium | reverse complement strand
AAATCCCGAGGGCGACGAGCGCGACGCCAAAAGTTTTCATGCTGCTGGCGAGCCACAATCCGATACAGGCGAGGATGGCGCAGATCAGGAGAATGCCCACTGGGGAAATGCCCATTCTCTTTTCAATAAAATCTGCGCAGAACCGCAGACTGAACATAATCGCCGATGTCCACATGAAGAGATATTTGCCCTGCTCGGAAGTAAAGAGATTGCCGGTGATATTTTGAATCCAGCCATCGGTGCCAAGTTCCACGGCCCCGACCAGGGCATGCGCGACAAACAGCGTAAAGAGGAGAAACGATCCAATCGAGAATCTCGTCATCACAGCCACCGCAACCAGCAGGACGCCGGCAATTCCGTAAGCCGCTCCCGCTGATAATTGGAGCGCATTCTGACAGAACAGCACGAGCAGATAACAAACGATGATGGCTCCGAGGACTCCCACATCCTTGAACATTTCACCCAGACTCAGTCCTTTCACGGATGCTTCAGATTTCGGCATGTGCTGGCCGAGGAACATCAATCCGTAACCGACGGTCGGAATGAGATAGAGCGAGAGCTGAATCTGCCAACTGAGCTGCATTTTGTCGTCGAGAATCCAGCCCAGCACGCTGCCGATCACGAGGCCGGCGGGCCAACTCGCATGCAGAATGTTGAGATAATGCGTGCGGTTGTTCGGGAACAAAGTTGCCACGAGCGGATTGGCCACGGCTTCCAATGTGCCGTTCGCGTAGGCGAAAATGAACATGCCCCAGTAGAGGCTTTGATAGGCCGTGTCGCCCTTTGCGGTGAAGGTCACGAATGCCGATAGCACATGCAGCGCGAACGCCAGAATGACCAGCTTCCCATAACCGATCTTATCGCAGATCACCCCGCCAATGATGATGCCGAAGCAGAACCCGGAGAATCCTGCGCCGCCAATGGCGCCTAATTGCGCGGCCGTGAAACCATATTGCGCGCCCCAGTTATCGAAGATGCCGCCGCGGATGGCAAAACCGACGCCGGCCGCAAGGATGGCAAAAAAGCCGGCCCACAAAAGCCGTTTCGCATTCGGAGCGATCGCTTCGTTGCTGACTTGAACATTACTCATAATCGGGTTGGGATTTTGAAGTGGTTTGGGGTTCGAGTGGAGTTGAGATGAAATCCGGATCAGTGCGTGAACGCGGGGAGCTTGACGATCGCGCCGCCTTTGAGGGCCGATTGATGCGCGCAGAGGCCGACGCAGGTCCAGTTGGCCGATTGCCTGGCGTTCGGGAATGGGTCGCGATTTTCGATCAGCGCCGAAATCAATTCGTGGGCGAGGTGCGGATGCGAGCCACCGTGGCCGGCGCCCTGGGTGAAACTGAGATGCGTCTTCTTGCCGAGATCATAAACGCCTTTGGTTGTGAATTGGCGGATCGGTTTCGGCAGGCGCTTGGCGTAATCGGGCGTTTTGACCGGCTTGGGAATTTTCGGTTCGGGCAGTTTCGCCGTGTGCATGATGAGCGGCTCGTGCTCGACCAGCGGCCATTCGACCGAGGCTTTGCTTCCGTAAACATCGATGCTTTCGCGATATTGACGCGCCGTGTCGAAAAGCGAACGAATGATGCGCGCGTTCACATCGGTGTCCTTGAATTTGATGTGCGCCGTTTCGATGGCGAAGGGCGAACCGTAATTCTTGATCAGCTCCTTGCGGATGGTGCCGCTGCCAAAACAGCTGACATATTCCGCCGGTTTGCCAATCAACCCGGCGACCGGCCCGACGCAATGCGTGGCGTACCACATCGGCGGCAAACCCGGCCAGTAATTCGGCCAGCCGTCCATGTCCTGCTGATGGCTCGCTTGCACGAACTGCAATTTGCCCAGCTTGCCCGCATCGAGCAGTTCCTTCATGAAAAGGTATTCGCGGGCATAGACGACGGTTTCCGCCATCATGTACTTGAGCCCGGTTTTCTTCACCAGATCGACAATCTTTTTGCAGTCCTCGATCGAGGTGGCCATCGGCACGGTGCAGGAAACATGTTTGCCGGCTTTTAAGGCTTCGATCGACATCCAGGCGTGATCAGGAATCGGCGAGTTGATATGCACCGCGTCCACATTGGGATCTTTCAGCAATTCGCGGTAGTCGGTGTAGCGTTTTTCAACGCCGAAAGCGTCGCCGATCGTTTCCAGCTTTTTCGGATCGCGCTGGCAGATGGCGTACATGTTGGCGTTGGGATGACGCTGATAAATGGGGATGAATTCGGCTCCAAAACCGAGTCCGATAATGGCGACATTAACTTTGCCTTGGGTCATGATGCGTTCGAGTTCAATTCCTGGCCCACGCAGGGCGTACAGATTGCAACTGCCTGGGACACGTGTGAGTCAGCAATGCGCTGAATACAGCGTTCCGACAGAAAACTGTCAACGGGAAAGTGCGTTTTGCAGCGGCGGAACGCATTGGATGGGCAAGTGTTCTGAAAGCCGGTCAAAGCGTGTACGCTACGTCTGACGCGGAGGAAGCTTGCCGGGCGCATTTCACTCAGGGTTGATCCGTGAGCCGCACCGATTTGAAATGGATAAAGAGCTTTCCTGGAGCAATTCCAACTTTATGATCCATCGTCAACCCATGCGCTGCATAGCCAGGACGCCTTTGTCGAAAACCTTGTCGGAACCTTTGTCGAAAGGATTTCTTATCGACCAAGGTTGGGACGAAGCTTGGACAAGTTGTGGTCGCAAATGTCCAAACTTCAGGGAGCGCGACTGCGCGCATTAAAAGCCAGTCGCGTGGCGCGGGTAAAGTGGTGGACTGATTGGCTGTGACAATTCCACGGTTCAGCGCGGGTTTGTCGCCATCTGCCAACCGCAGCAACGCTGGCATTCAAGAAAATTCCGGAAAGTGAAGTGATGATTTCCCGAACCAAAAGCTGGCACTGGATTCGGTGGATGATTGCCCTCGGACTGGCCGGCGGTGCGGTGTTCTGGTGGATCGTCGCCGAACCCTCGTATCGAGGCAAACCTCTGAGTTTTTGGATCACGTGGGCCGATACCGCGGTCAACGACTCGGACCGCGCACCCGCGCTGGAAGCGATTCATCAGATGGGCAAGCCGGCCCTTCGGCGGCTGGTCAACCGCTGGCTCGCGGACGGACAGCAATCGCGCTTCGAAAAAGTGATCGAAACCCTGCGATCAAAACTTCCGCAGCAATGGCCAAAGCAATCGAAGGACAACGGCCCATCGGCCCACCAAATTCCGCTCTTGATCCAAAGAATCGGGCCCAAGGCTTCCTGGATCATTCCGATGGTTTTGCCGGAGTTGAATAGCGGAGTGCTGGCGCGCCAGCAAAGGGCGCTCTGGCTTCTGAGTGTCGCGGGTTCGGAAACTGAACTGGTCAGTCCTCTGTTGAGCGTTTATTTGAAAAGTGCCGATCCCAATCTCAGGCAAACGGCGTTGACTGGCTTTGCCCAGGGAATTCCGCCGCCGCCCCATCTCGTGCCACATCTGACTGAATTGTTATCCGATCAGGAGAACCGGACCCGGGCGATGCAAGCGCTCGGAAATGCCGGACCAGCTGCCAAGTCGGCCATTCCCCACTTGCGGCCATTGATCAATGGTCCGGATATTCATTCGAGTCTGCAGGCATGTGCAGCCCTATGGCAGATCGATCAGGATCCCGTTGCGTTGAATTTATTGATAGACGCGTTGGACAATGGCTCGAATGAACTGCGCTCGGCAGCGGCATCGATCCTCGAACACCGACCGATCTCGGATCGGAAACTTTTAGAACCGCTCCTCACCGCATTGGCGGACGATTCATTTTCATCCTGGGAAAGCGCCGCCCTGGCCCTTAGGCGAGTCGATCCCGGCAATCGCCGCGTGATCCCGCTGTTGTACAAGAAACTGCTCCAGCAGCGACACGCATTTGGAACTCCCGCGAAATTGATTTTGGATTTTGATCCGACGGAACCGCAAACGATTCAACTGCTGCTTCAATCTCAGTGGGCGTTTCATGCCGAAGATCAACTCGAAGCGGCGCGCATCCTGGCGGCTGCGACGCCACAATCCGCGGTGGAGGTCATCCCGGTGCTTGCGAAGATGCTTGGCGCTCCGGAGGCTCGGCACCGTGAGCCTGCCGAATTCCTCCTCGAAAAAATCGCTTTCAAGGCCAGTTCCAACGAACGCTAACTTCCTCCCATCCTCTGTCCCATCTTTTGTCGCATCCTTTGTCGAGAACCTTGTCGAGAACCTTGTCGAAATCTTCTTCGACGAAGTTTGCGACGAAGATTGCGACAAAGTTTTTTGAAGAAGGAGAAGAAGGACCGGGAAAATGGCTGCGCAAAAGAAAGATTTGCCTCCCGAGCCATTTCTTCCTCACTATGCTTTGGTTTATTGCATGAGTTCCGCCTTGCTTGACCAGCCTGTGGCCGGCAAACCCGCCGTGCCGCCCGCCGATTTTTCGCGGCCGGTGATCCGCCCGAAAAAGGGAGTGATCCGGCTTTTGGGTGAAGTGCTGGAACATGGCGGGCCGGGTTACCTGCAATTTGCCATCACCAATATTTGCAACGCAAAATGCGATTTCTGCGGGTTTGCCGTGGATCGATTCGATCCCAAGAAACGCCGCAGCGTCACGCTTCAGGAAGCCCGCGATGTCATCGACATCTGTGTGAAGAACCACATTGGTTACCTGCTGTTTGTCGGGGGCGAACCGTTGGTGCATCGCGATTTGCGGGCGATGGTCCGTTACGCGGCCGAACGCGGCATTCACCCGATGATCTGCACCAATGGCTCGCTCTGGACTGAGGAGAACATGCGCGCGCTGGCCAACGACGGGTTGAGCAGCGTGATCATGTCGATCGATTCCCATGACGTGCGGAAGCACGAGAAAAACCGCGGGTTGCCGGATGTCTGCCGGAAAATTCAGCGTGCCAACGCTCTGTTTGCCGAGCTTGGAATTCAGACGACGGCGAGCGTCACGGCGAGCAAATTGATCGAGGATTACGACAAGCTTCCGGCTTTTTTGACGGAGCTTGGATTTCGCAGTTGCACCTTCAGTTATCCGCTGACGAGCCTGGCTTCGAGTTACCTGAGTTTCAGCGATTCGAATCTGGTCGCGTACCGCACGGAGGAATTGATCGAGGTGTTTGACAAGATCAAGCGGATGAAGCAGCGGAGCGGTTATCCGGTGGTGAATCCGACGGAATCATTGACGGAAATGCAGCGCCATCTGCGGCAGGAACCGGAGAAGTTCGGCTGTCTGGGCGGTCACAAATATTTCTATCTCGATTGGAATTTGAACCTGTATCGCTGTCATTTCTGGGAGACTCCCATGTGCAGCATTTACGAGTTTGATACCTCGAAATTGATTCGCGACGGCTGCACGCGATGCATGATCGATTGTTACCGCGACCCGAGCGTGCTGCAATTTGCGGCCATCAGCGCGAGCGACGCCTGGCAGAATTTGAAACGAGGCAAATGGAGCGCCGCCGCGCGAAATATTTTTGACCGCCGAAATATCACCTCATTGAAGGCAGTGTGGGAAGATCGGAAGTGGATTGGCCAGGTTTGACGGCAGGCTGGTGGTACAGCCGGTAATA
>JBFMDG010000523.1:0-5558 GCA_040754135.1 Verrucomicrobiota bacterium | reverse complement strand
GGGCCATTGCCATGTTTCATTTGATTGTGCGCGTTTTGACCGGCGCTGTCGCCAGCCGTTGGAACGGGGCGAAAGGCCGTCAAAAATTTCAGCGGAATCTCACCTGCCTTCGTTGGCTTTGGGGCGAATCGGCGATCGGTTCGAACAAGTTTTCCTGGCGCGCTTGCAAAACGGCCGGGGGCGCTTCGCTGCTCTTTTTGACGCAAATAGTCTTAACCGCGCAAATCGATCCGAGCACCTTGCTAAGACTCAAATGCGATGGAACGCTCACCGATGAATCCAGCAACGGAGCTCATGGAGTTTGGCGCGGCCAGGCGTCGTTTGCTCCGGGATTTCGAAATCTTGGACTGCAATTTTCGCCCGCCGGGCAGGATTACGTCATTGTGCCGAGCGCTTGCATCAAGGGGCAACATCCGCAACTGACCATTTCCCTTTGGGCTAAAAAGGCGGATCCGAACGCCGCCGCCTGGCTCATTTACAAACACGTGCAGTTCGGAATCCAAATTGGCGCGCGGCATGTGCTCGGATTTCTCACTTCCGCCAGTGGCGCCACCACCTCCGTGAGCCATTACAACGTGACGGCGATTCAAAATACGGACTGGCATCGATTTGTGCTTCGCTATGACGGAGTCTTTCTCGATCTGTCTGTCGATGGGGAATCTCTCGTTCGCAAGCCGATGACCGGCCTGGTCAGCCTGGACAACTATTACGATCTGCACCTTGGAAAATATCCGTGGGGCGGCGGGTTTAACGGGATGATCGATGAAATCGAAATCAGCGAAGCCACCGCCGATCAGGAGGCGCCGGTCATTTTCGCGTTGGATCCGGCGCCCGGTGCGCAATGGGTTTCACCGGAGACGGCGCTCGTTTTTCGTTTGTTGGATCGCGGCCGAGGCGTGGATCCGGCGAGCATCCGACTGACAGTTAATGGGCAGAATGTGCGGCCGGCCATTCTCGATCGGACGACGGAAATGGAAGTGACTTACACGCCGCCCACTTCATTCGCGTTTGACTCGGCGGTGAGTATTTGGGTGAGCGCGTCGGATTGGGATGGCAATTCAGTTCAGCAATCGTATCGCTTTCGCATTCGGTCGCGGCAAGATCGCGTCGGGCCGCGCGCTCACATTTTTGCGTGGCGCAGCGCTCCTGACAAAGCAACCGTCTATGCCGCCGTGACCGATTTCGGCACGGGCATGGGTGCGGGAGCACAGGCCCAATTCCGCAGCGATACATCGCCGTGGGCACCGCCGCAGGCATTTCAAAATATCGTCACCTTGCATGTGCCCGGATCGGAGGCGGCAGGAACGCTTTACGCGCGGTTTTCGGACGTGGCCGGCAATTGGTCGGAAACGGTCTCTTGTGATTTGAAAAATCGAGCGGCGGATTTGATCGCGCTTCCGCATGCGGTCAAGGGAGTACTCTTGACCTGGACTGGGCGGGTGGATGCCACGGAGGCGGTGATTCGTCGTTCGGAACGGCTCGGCTGGAGCGGGACACTGAGTCTGGCCGCCGATGCTCGTGCTGGAGAGCGCGATTTGATCATGAAGGCCACGGCCGGACTAAACGCGGGCGATTGGGTTTTTGTTGGCCCGAATCATTACAGCATCGAAGCGGTCTTGAACGGGCAAACCTTGCGTTTGAGCCGGCCACTCACGGCAGCGGTCAATGCCAACGGCGCCGGCCAGGTGCTCATCTCCGGCGGCTGGTCCAAAGATTATTCCGCATTCCAGGAAATCGGCCGGAGCACCGATCTGAATCGATTCATCGACAGTCATCTGGCTTTGGAAACCGATTCGTTTTACACGGTGGAATTCCTAAACGCGGCCGGCTCGCTCGGATTTACCGATCCCGTTCATGTCAGATGGACCGAGGCCGGGATTGTCAATGATGCCGCGCTCGGTTGCAGCGGCGGATACGCCTTCAAGCGCGATCGCTGGTCCGGGGAAACTCCGGCGCTGATTGATGGCAATCCGCTCTCGATGGAAGCGGGCATTCAGTTGGGCAACCCGCAAAGCTCCGCTCGCACGCTGCTCCCGCTCGGCTTTCATCGCTTTGTTTTGGCGGAACGCGTTCCCATCGTCTCGGTGGAAATCGAGCAAGCGATCGCGCCCGATCGCTTTTTCGCGACTCGACTGCAATTGATTTTTGACAATCAATCCAAACAGTTCGTCAATCTCGAAACCGATCCGCAAGTCCTCCGCCTCGATCAGGGCGGATATCGCTCCTACCGCATTCCCATCGGCAAGACGTCGGGGCAACTCACCTTGCTGGTCGAGGAAATCGGAAATGGGAGCGGAAAACAGCCCATCACCTGGCGCAAAGTGAGCATTTATTCGGATCGTCCGCAATTTGAACGCGTCACATCCGCCGCGGCCGTCGAGAACGCAACCGTCGAAATCGATTTCAGCAGGCTCGAGGCAAATCTCCCCACAGGCTTTGGAACGGACGAGGTGTTTTGGGATGTGGATGGATTCGAAAGCGGTTGGATGCTCAAGTCGTGGGAAAGCACGCGGCCCCTGTTCAACGTGTACCGCTTTCAAGCCGGCGATTATTGGCCGCACGAATTTTGCACCGACCTGATTCGACTGGCCAATCTCGCGTCGAACGTCACCGCTTCCGCCACCACGCTGCCGGTGACCGACCCCGAACTGCAGTTGCCGATGGCGTTGGTAAATGGAACGCGGCTTCGCATCGACCAGGAATTGATGACTTTGATTCGTGCCGATGACCTCGCCATCGCGGTGACTTCTCGCGGACTCGATTCCAGCGTGCCATCAGCTCACGCCACAGGCGCTTCGATTTTTGCCTATCGCAACGTAGGACAACTCGGACGGTTGCAAGAGGCGTTGCCGGAATTTCCGGTCACTCGCCATCTGAACGCCTATCGCTCGGGCATTCCCCGCATTCCATTCGAGGTGCCGTTGAATGATCCATCGCGGACGGCCGTGCAGGCGGATGTGGCCATGACTGGAACGGCGTTCAACGCCGGCGATGTGCTTCGAATCGGTTCCGAAGCTTTTCAGGTCGTGCGCGCGGATGCCGATGGCGCCGGACAGATGTTGACGTTGCGGCGCGGTTTTGATGGCACGAGCGAACCGTTCATTCAAGCGAGCAGTCTGCCTCGAGATGTTTACAAAATTATCGGGTACGAACCGGCTTACTCGGGATTCAAAAATAATCCGGCCGATGCGGCGCGTTACTACTGGAACGGCTTGCGGCCCACGCTCGATAAGATCATCCGCACGGGAGGTGCGTTGCCCTGGATTATTTCCTGGGGACCTCGCTACACCACCTTTTCCCGTGGACTGGTCAAAGCGCTGGAGCCGCTGCCGCAAGAGACCCTTGGCGGGAGCGGGCGCATGGCGGTATTGGTGGATGAGTACAATGAACGCAATGACGATGAGGATTGGTGGTATTACCTGCGCAACGGAAATACCGAGGAAAATGATTTGCGTATTGCCGGCAATGCTTATCAGTTCAGAAGCGCTCATCTTCATTTCCTGACCGGCTCCGCCGCGGGCAAAGTGTTTTTCGTGCGATCGCATTCCACGGATCGGTTGCGCGTGGTCCGTCAATACAACGACAGCATTTGGTCCAACCAAAATCCGGAATACGTGGACCTCTTTGCCGAAGGCGTACGGCCTGGTGATGCTTACGTGTCGAAGCGCGCCGGGTATGGCAATCCCACGCGCAAGTTTTGGCAGTATCACGCCGACGTTTTTTACAATCTGGTCCGGTTCATTCGAACCGAGTATGCCGCCGAACTGGCCGGCCGTCCTCTGTTCATGGAATTCTTCCTCGAACCGGACCATGCGGATTACGGAATGTGGACGCTCGAAAGTTACCTCGATTGCTACAATCTTTTCGCGCGCACCTTGCGTTTCGGGAGACAGGGACTCGGACCGGGATTTACTCCCGACGAGGTGAAAGTGGGAGCGGGAGCGCTGGCCGGCGGATTGAGAAGTTACCTGGCCGGTGCGGAAGGGGATTATGGCACCGCCCTGGCCATTGTCGAACGCGCGCAAGTTCTCGATTTTTTGAGTCACCATCATTACGACATGGGACTTCGCACCCAGCAGCGGGAGCGGGCCTGGGAGTACGCCATGTTGAGGTCCTACGGCCGCGCCTTTGGCAAGGAACTCATGCTGATCAACAGCGAAGACAATTACATCACCACGCTTCTCGGCGGAATGTCACGCGAACTCTCGGACGACTGGACGCAAATCGCCGTGCCCTACTGGGGTTCGAACCTGATCCTTTCGCAAGGCGGCGATTTCGGTGCCGATGGCAGTGTTGATTTGATGATTCAACATCGGCTCTACAGCGGCAGTTATCGCTCGTTCGGTTTGGTTTCGAAAGACGACGCGGGCCAGCCGGTTTTCGATCCGGCGTTTTGGAGTCTGGCGCTGCACCTGCCATTTTATTCCAGCCAGAGCACAGGAACAGCGCCCCAAGCCGCGCGCACCTTGCGAAGCGGGGACACTTTTGGCTGGGTGCGCGCTCTGGGCACGATCGATCCACAAAGCGGCGCCTGTTACATCCATGTGGTAAATCGAAAAGATACGGATATTTGGCTGGACCTGCGCCTTTCTGATGCCGCGGGACAAATCACTGGCTCTGCACGGTTGCAAAGCATTATTGGCGGTGGTCCGGAACGCACCATGGCTCCTGGATATCATCCGATCGATTACACGGGAGCAACTGGCCGAGGCGTCGTGCTGGAAGAAGCTCTAACCGATTTGCGTTCGGTTCGGTTGCGCCCCTTTTCCTCGAATCTCATCCGGGTACGGGAACGATAAATTCAACACGCTCAAATCGCATGAATCGAAATCATTGGACGCTGCGTGCCTTGAAAGTCGGCATCGCACTCGGCTTTCGAGCGGGACGCATGGTGAGCGGAGCCTTGCTCCGAAAGCGGATCCTGCCTTCCAATGTCATTTTGAATTATCACAATGTTCTCCCCGAGGAACAAATTCAGTTCTCGAAACAAATGGCCCGTTTGCTCGAACTGGGCTTGCCGCGCTCGGTTGATGCCATTCTCGAAGGACAGCCGGGCGTGCTGGTCACGTTTGACGATGCGTTTGCGGCGTTGGCGGAATACACGCTGCCCCTGTTGAAGTCGAAAGGGATTCCGGCGGTCATTTTCGCGCCCAGCGGCAATCTCGGCCTGGCACCAGCCTGGAAGATGGAAAGCAAAAATCCCAATCGCCACCAGCGCGTCATGAATCCTCGGGAACTGAAGCAGGCGAGTGACGCCGGGTTTGAGATCGGCTCCCACACGCGAACTCATCCGCATTTGCCCGAGCTGGACGACAGCGAGGGCTGTTCGGAATTGGAAGAGTCCAAGTTCGATTTGGAAAAATGCACCTGGCGCCATGTCCGGCTGCTGGCGTTTCCTTATGGCGAATACGACTCACGCGTGCTGCGATGGGTCCGAAGGGCCGGCTATCATTATGCCTTTTCCGCGCTGCCTGAACGGCCGATCGGATTTTTGCGCGGCCGCATCGATGTGACGCCTTCGGATTGGCCGCTGGAATTTGATTTGAAGGTGACTGGCT
>JBFMDG010000522.1:0-5571 GCA_040754135.1 Verrucomicrobiota bacterium | reverse complement strand
CCTGGACGCAGCAACTGGCGGAAAAGTATTCGGGCCGCAAACTGGTTTGGGCCGGCGCCGCCGCGGCCTCGATCGCTCTGCTCATTGGGATTGTGTTCGGCATTCAACAATGGCAATTGGCGCGCCTGGAATCGCAATGGAAAGCCATGCGCCCGAAAGTCGAGCAATTGGATCACGTCCAGCGGCAAATCAAACGCTTTCGTCCGTGGTTCGATGATTCCTTCGCCAGTTTGAGCATCCTTCGGAAAATGACGGAAGCCTTTCCCGAAGATGGAGCGGTTGCGGCCAAGACGCTGGAAATTCGAAATCTTTCGGTGGTACGCTGCTCTGGAACGGCGCGAGACAACCAGGCTTTTCTCAAGATGATTGATCAACTCCGCGGCGTCCGCGAAATTGGCGAGGTGCAAGTGGACATGCTGCGCGGCCGTTCGCCGCTTCAGTTCACGTTTAATTTTCAATGGCAGGAAGGAGGGCTGCGTGAAAATTGATAATCGCCAGCAGATGCTGGCCATCGTCGCCATTGCCGCCGTGGCGCTCTTGCTCGGGGACAAATTGATTGTGACGCCTTTGACCAAGAGCTGGAAGGCGCGCAGCACGCGCATTGCGGACTTGAAGAAATCGATCGACCGGGGCAAACAGATGATCGAGCGCGAGCAGAACTTGCGGAGCCGCTGGGAATCGATGGTGACGAATACGCTCCCTTCGACCGTTTCTGCCGCCGAAAACCAAGTGCTCAAGGCTTTTGATCGCTGGTCGGATGCAAGCCGCGTAACCATTACCGGCATCAAGCCGCAATGGAAACGAACGGATGAGGATTACCTCACGCTCGAATGCCGCGCCGATGCCTCCGGGACCATTCAATCTTTGACCCGGTTTCTTTACGAGGTTGAACAGGATCCGCTCGCCTTGAAAGTGGAAGCGATCGAAATCACTGCGCGGGACAATGACGGCCAGCAACTCGCGCTGGGGCTTCAAGTGAGCGGACTGCTGCTCAATGAGGCCAATGCCAATTCCAATTCGAATTCACGACGTTAAAGCTGCATGCGATTCTTCAATGCCCAATGCTTCAGTTTGTGTTTGTGCGGCCTCGGCGCGCTGCTCGCCCTTCCTCGTTCGATGGCGGCGGCTCAAGACACCAACGCACCGTCCGGCACGGACTTTCAATCCTTTCGCATGATTTCGGAACGGAACATTTTCAACGCGAACCGTTCCCGCGCACGCTCCCGCTCCGGCGCACCCGAACGGCCGCCGAAAATCGATAGCTTCACACTCGTCGGAACCATCACCTACGAGAAAGGCACCTTTGCCTTTTTCGAAGGCAGCTCGTCCGCTTTCAAAAAAGTCGCGAAATGCAATGAAACGATTGCCGGCTATAAAGTGGCCGAGATCGGCGTCAACCACGTGCGCCTGGAAGCGGATGGGAAGCAGTTGGAATTGCCCGTCGGCATGCAAATGCGGCGCGAAGACGAAGGCGAATGGCAGCGCGTGGCCCGGAGCGAATCGAGCAGTTCGACCAGTTCCAACCGTTCCGGTGGCTCTTCGGAAAACCGCGCTGCGTCCGCGTCCAAGGAAGCCGGATCTTCCGCGGCCAGCGGAGACGAAAGCGAGATTTTGAAGCGATTGCTGCAAAAACGTGAAGAGGAGTTGAAAAATGAAAAACGCTAAATCCATTCTGTTGGTGCTGGGCCTCGGCTTCGCCCTGGTCAACCCTTCAGCACAACAAGCTGATCCCCCGGCCAACCCGGCTAACGCGCCAACTCCTGCCCCAGCCGCAGCGCAGGATGCGAAGAAAGAACCTGCCCCCGCTTCGCCCAATGCACCGGCAGCGCCGGAAAAGCCGGAGCCTCCGCCCAACGACGGCAAGCTGCGCCTGAATTTCCGCGGCGCGCCGCTCGAAATGGTGCTCAACTACATGAGCGAAGCCGCCGGGTTCATCATCGTTCCCGAAACCGAAATTCGCGGACGCGTGGATGTCTGGAGCAACCAGCCGCTCTCCAAAGAAGAAGCGGTGGACGTCCTCAATTCCGTCCTGGTCAAAAACGGCTACGCCGCTATCCGCAACGGACGCACGCTCACCATCGTAAGCCGTGATGAAGCCAAGAAGCGCAATATTCCTGTCATTCCAGGGAATGATCCCGAGAAAATCCCGATCACCGATGACATCGTCACACAAATCATTCCCGTGCGGTACATCAATGCGACGCAATTGACGCGCGATTTGCAGCCCTTGTTGCCGGAGAAGGCGCAGTTGAGCGCGAATGAAGGCGGCAATGCCCTCGTGCTCACCGATACGCAAGCGAACATTCGCCGCATGGCCGAGATCGTGAGGGCGCTCGACACCGCCATTTCGAGCGAGTTTACCGTGCGCGTTTATCCATTGCGTTTTGCGGACGCCAAAGCGCTCGCGACAGTCATCCGGGAAGTTTTCACCACGCCGGAATCGTCTCGAAGCGACTTGCGCTCGCAAATCCTCAACCGGTTCCGCGGCGGCGGCAACCCGTTCGGCGGAGGAAATCCTTTTGGCGGGGGCGGTGGCGACGGGGGCGGACAAAGCGGCGGCAGCAGCGGCAGCGGCAGCGGCGGTGGCCGCCCCGGGGCATCACGCGTCGTCGCAACCGCGGACGAACGCACCAACGCCCTGGTGGTGAGCGCGCCCGATGAACTCATTCCGACGATCGAGGAAGTCGTCCGCTCCGTGGACACGGAAGTCGAGGACGTCACCGAACTGCGCGTTTTCCATCTCAAGCATTCTGATCCGATAGAAATGGCGGATTTGTTGACGGAGCTGTTTCCTGATGACACGCGCACGGGCGACACGCGTTCGCAAGTGCGGTTTGGCGGCGGACCCTTTGGGGGCGCCGGTGGGTTTGGCGGGTTTGGCGGCACCAGGCGCGGCGGTGGAACTGCCGACCAGAGTGAACGGATGAAAAAGCAAGGGCGCGTGCTGGCGGTTCCCGATGCGCGCACTTCTTCCATCGTGGTGAGTGCGGCCAAAGGATTGATGGATCAGATCGGGCAGATGATCGAGCAGCTGGACGCCAGTCCGGCTCGCAAACAAAAAGTGTTTGTGTATTCGCTCGAGAATGCGGACGTGCAGAATGTTGAAGAGATTTTGCGCGGGTTATTCGAGACTCAGACCACGCGCAACACGCAAAATAACAACCGGCAAAACAACAATCCGCTCAACACCCGCACGCAAAACCAGAACAACAATGTGGGGAACACCTTCGGTAATGGCGTTGGCGGCGGCGGTGGACAAGGCCAGCAGTTCCGTTAATCCATTTCATCCTCTGACAGAAAGGCAATTGTGATCCTGAAACTCAATGCAAAGACAAAGCTGGGCTGGCTCGTGACGCTGGGCATGATCTGCCTGGCCATCGCCCCTGCCATCGAACTCCACGCGCAACGCAGCCAGACACGCTCGACGCGCGCCACCGGCGGGTCCGGCCTGGGCGGCGGTTTGCGGGAATACCAGAACAACACCATGGTCGGTGACGCCATGATCACGAGCGATCCCGAAACGCGCCGGCTCATTATTATCACCGACGAGGAAACCAATCTTCACATCAGCCAGGTGATTACCAATCTGGACCGGCCCAAGCCGCAGGTGCTCATCAAAGTGGTCTTTCTGGAAGTCACCCATCGCGATGATCTCGATCTCGGAGTTGAAGGCAAATACACGCATCGCGGCAGTTCCACCACCAACACCGTCGGGTCCAATTTCATGAATCTGTTCGGCGTGCCGGCGCAAAGTCTTGGCTCGGGCGGTTTTTACAAAGTGATTAGCGATGATCTCGAATTGACCATTCGCGCGTTGTCGGTGGCGGGAAAAACCGAGGTGCTTTCGCGCCCGTCGATTCTGGCGCGCAATAACCAGCAGGCCACGATCATTGTCGGCCAGGAGCTGCCGTTCATCACGAACTCGCGCATCACTGACCAGGGCCAAACGATCAATACCATTCAGTACCAGGACATCGGCATTATTTTGCGGGTCACGCCATTCATTACTTCGGATGGTTTGGTGGAGATGATTGTCTCCCCGGAAATCTCGACGCTGACGGATCAAACCGTGCCGATTTCGGATCAAGTGAGCGCGCCCGTGATCGCCAAACGTGCCGCCGATACCGTGGTTGTCACTCCAAACGGCAAGACTGTGGTGATTGGCGGTTTGATGGAAAACAACAAGACGGAATCGGATCGCAAGGTGCCGTTGCTCGGAGATATTCCGCTGCTGGGCGCGGCTTTCAAACGCAAGGTCAAAGCCGCCGCGAAAACGGAACTGATCATTTTCCTGACGCCTTACATTGTGCCTGAACCGGGCGCTTTGGCCAAACTGACGGAAGAGGAAGCGGGACGCTCGGAACTGGCGCCGAAGGCATTTTCCGAAAAGGATCTCGACAAATTTCTCGACGGCGTGCCGATGAAGCATGCTCCTGAGCCCGCTCCCAAAGGCAAAAAGAACGGCGCTTCGCCCTCCCGAAATCGGCGATAGCCTATCGCTGCCGGGATGATATGATCGAATGGTGATCCGGCGGACATGGACGGTTTACGTGTTGCTGCTTGCCATCTGGGCAATCCTCCTTGGCTGGCAAGTGGCCGAGCATTCCCGCGTCCTCACCTCCTCCCGCGCCACCCTGATCAACCGAGCCAAGGATATCTCCAACACGCTCGGCCTCGTGGTGCGCTCGCAACGCCGTTTCGGCGGCGTGATCTCACGCGAGCGGATGGAATCGATCCTCAACGAACTCATCCGGCCCGGAGAACTGGAGGGCATTGCGCTCGCCAACACCGCGGGAGAAATCATCGCCACGGCGGGCAATATTCCCGATTTGCACGCCACAGCTCCGCTGCACACGGGGCAGCTTTGGACGGATCGTATCGTCACGCTGATCAACCTCGTTGAACTCGGCACGAACGTGACCCAGGATCTCGAGCGCTCGAACCCGACGATTGTGATTCCGCGCCACGAACTGTTCGGCTCGGAAACCAATCGCCCGCCGCAACCCCCACCCGAGTTTCGTTCGGCATCCGACGCAAACTCACGCACAGGAATGGTCTCTCAAGCCGAGTCGCGCACCAACCGCACGCGCAGCCGCGGCTCACGCGATGGCCGCTCCGGATTCGGCCGTCCGCCCTGGATGAATGAGGAGCAATTCAAAACCATCATCGCCAAACAGGGCGTGAGGAGCTTCATCATCGTGATGTCCACGGAGCCGTTTCTGGCAGCAGTGCGGCAGGATTTGCTGATGCGGGGCATGCTGACCGGATTCGCCTCCATCGCCGTGCTCGGCTTCGGCCTGGCCTGGCGCAACCTGGGCAAATCTTCCGAATTGCAAATCCGCCTGCTGCGAGCCAGTGAACTCAATTCGCATCTCAAGGAAATGAATCTCGCCGCCGCCGGGCTCGCTCACGAAACGCGCAATCCGCTCAATATCGTCCGCGGCCTCGCGCAAATGATTTCCAAACAACAGGACGCCTCCGTCGAAATCCGCAAACGCTCGCGGGAAATCGTCGATGAAACCGATCGTGTCACCGCGCAGCTCAACGAATTCATCAATTATTCCAGGCCGC
>JBFMDG010000521.1:0-5573 GCA_040754135.1 Verrucomicrobiota bacterium | reverse complement strand
ATGGCAATAAGCGCATCCGTTCTGCCGATAAACCTCCCGCCCCTGCTCCGCCAAACCAGGCCGCGCCGCGGGATAAAGCGCGCCCGTCGCCATCGGTTTCGGTCCCATGCGGCCGATTTGCAATTGCGGCGCCAGGACCATGCTCGTCCAGGAAACTGCCAGCGTGGCGAACACACCCAAAAACAAGAGCGGACCGGATTTCATCGCTGGCCTCCCTTGCTCTTTTCAGATTTCAAAGACGCCTCTGATGCAACTCCGCCGCAACAACAGCGTCGCAGGAGGCCGGCAAAACTGAAGAGGAACCGCAATTGCGCCAGCGCCAGGATGGTCAGCCCAACCGTGCTCAAGCCAATGAACGGAACCAAGCCGCGCGCGATGGACGGAAAATCAGCCGAGGGATTGCGGATCCGAAATCCTTGAATGACGCCGCCGATGAGAAGCGGGATGGCGGCGAGAACCACACCCAGAAGTGTCGCGCCAAAATGAAATCGAATCGCTTTCTCAGAAGCCCAGTTCGTATCGCAAATGCGCGGCTGGATGTAGTAAAACGCGCCCAGCGCCACCATCAGAAAAAAGCCGTAGAGTTCCAGCGCCGCCACACCGGGATTGAACAAGGTGAGCCGCGTGACTTCGTTAACGGATCGCAAACTGCCGGCCACACGCAAAAGTTCGGCGATGAAATAAAAGACCGTCCCGGCACAGATGAAACGCAAGGGCAGGTTGCATTTGCAAAGGCCGCGCTCGACCCCCGCCGTCGTTTGTTTCAGGTTGAACGCCATCGCCGCCAGCGGCACGAGCAACAGCACGGTGGCGAGAATGCTGACGGTCGTCATCCATTTCGGCAACGGCAAGCCGGCATAAAGCCCTCCCAGACTGCCAAAGAAAAGCAACGTCCAAAAGGCGATGGCCGCGACCTGAACGCTGTAGAGCGGACGGCCGATCAGTTTCGGGATAAAATAAAACACGGCCGCCAGACCCATGGGGCCAAGGCAGAGTTCAATCAGGTTGTTGGCAAACCAGAGATTGATCGCAGTCTGAAACACCCCGCGCACAGGGAAATAAATCAGGAGCAGTTCCGCCGTGGAATAAATCCAGGGAAACCAAAGCAGCGCCGCGAACAATAACCAGTGCGAAAAATAAAGCGACCGCTCGCGCCGCGCATGCAGGGTTACAATGCCGCAAACACCGATCGCGCTATAGGCGAGAAAAAGAATCGGCGCGGCGTAACGCGGCATCTCGAGCAGTTCAAAACCGGTGCTGTCACCGCCGAGAATTCCGGCGACGCCGAGCTTGACACCGAAGTTCCAGAAAAGGGTCGCGAGGATGATGACACCGCCGCCCGCGAGGGGAACGCGTCCGAGCCGTGCGATCATCCAGAGGGCCATGGCCCAACCGGCCTGAAGGGCAAATCCGTAGATGAGGGCGTTGCTTGCGGCAGGGCGCATGCGGCCAAAGGTGAGCGACTCCGCGTTGGCAAACATTCCGGGCGCGTGCATTTGCGCTGACGAAATCATGGCCATGAGCAGCCCAATGATCAGCCAGAGCGCGCTACACAAAAAGAGGAGCGTCACCGGCGCACGACAGGAGCGATCCACTTCCGCCGGAGTGGCGAAGCTCAACTCCACCGAACCAGACGGTGAGGACGTCTGAAGGGTGGCTGGAGAGGAAGCGCTCATGCAATCTCTGGAACCGAACGATTACTCAAACTGACTTGGGGCAGGCGGTGGCGGCGGCGGAAATTTCTTTTCCACACGCGCAATCAGATTCGAGCGCGACGCCGCGGGGTTTTGCGCATTTTTAATGGTCAGTTCCATGGCGCGATCCACCGGCAGTCGAACGATTCCTTTGGATGGATCGATCCAACCGTAGGTTTCCAGTGCGGCTTTCGAGGCCGTGGCCACTTCGGCCGAGGCCTTCTTCCGTTCGGCAACGCGATCGGCGGCGAGCGGGGCAGGTTGCGTATAACGGCGCATCAGCCAGACCATGGCGGCCATGATCAAAAACGTGCCGAGGATGGCGATCACATAACCGACAGAAACTTTTGTTTTCGAACCGTTGTTCATGCGCAAGCTCCGTTCGCGTTCATCATTTGTTGCCTCTCATTTCGAGCTGCCATGGAATTCTGCGGCATGACCTGTCACCGGAGGCACGTACACATCCAATCCCTCAGCCAATCGCGGATCCCGCTGCGGAAAGGGTGCATGGGCGCTGAAGTACATCAGAAAGACTTTCGACAACACGCCCGCCATAAAGAGGAAACAGGCGATGTCCATCCAATGCAGCACGTACCCGTTCGGGTGCAACACAGGCATGATGTTGAAAGAAAGATCGATGAAATGCATCAGCCAGGCCCAAATGCCAATTGGGATCATGAACCAGGACAGCTTTACATCAATGCGCAGGAGCGACAAAAACGGAATGAAGAAGTGGCCGAAGATGATGATCATGCCGATCTGCCACCAGGTTCCTTTTTCCCGGACCACGTACCAGAATGTTTCCTCCGGCATATTCGCGTTCCAAATAATGAAATATTGAGAAAACGCGATGTAGGCGTAAAAGACCGTAAACGCAAAAAGGAGCGAGCCGAGGAAATAAAATTGTTTCTCCTGCACGACGTCGCGCAACGACCCCTGCCGCTTGAGCACGAGGCAAATAATGTAAACCGTGGCCAGCGTGGTCCAGACGCTCCCGGCGAAATAATAGACGCCATACATCGTCGAGAACCACTGATGTTGCAGCGCTTTCATCCACATGATCGCGCCGAGCGTCAGCGTCAGCGCAAACAGGAAAATGCCGATGGACGCGGTCACGCGCATGCCGAACGCCCAGCTCAAGGTGCATTGTGGATCGCCGGTTTGATCCTGACGCAGCGAGAGCGCTCGCAACCGCCAGGAAAGGAAAATCCAAACCGCAAAACAGATCGCGGCAATCACATAAAACATCGGCACCGAAAACAGGGCGTGCTTGGCGTGGAGGGCATGGTCCATTTCTCCGCGTTGCAACATCTGAATCCAGGGATAGATCTTCGAGGCGAGCAATCCGATGGGAATCCAGAGCAGCGCCAGGACGGGCAAAAGAAAGGCGAGATGTTCATTGACGCGCCGGACCGGCACCGACCAGCTCGCATCAAACAGGTGATGCACAATCACCAGGAACAAACCTCCGAGTCCGAGGCTGAGGAAGAACATGAAGGAAAGGAGCCAGGAATAGCCGAACTGGGAGAGCCCGTTGTGCTCGTCATTTTTCAGCCAGCCGGCAATAACTCCAATGCCACCCACCACCATCAGGATGAGCGGCACGGGCCGCCACCTGGAGAGGTCGAGCGGCGGTGCAGAAGAGGATTTGGCTTGCGCACTCATAACTATTTCAAAGTGGACCGAAACTGTTCTGGCACCTCGTCCACCGTGGCGAGCTGGCTCAGATGCAACGCCCGCAGATAAGCAATGACGGCCCAGCGGTCCTCGACGGAAATCTGCGGCCCATAAGCACCCATCGTTTTGCGGCCGTTTGTCACCACATCAAAAATATCGCCATCGGCCATGGTGACGATGCGCGCATCATGCAAATTGGCCACCGCCGCCATGCCGAGCTTTTTGGTAACGCCATTGCCATCGCCAGTCGGCCCATGGCAAGGGGCGCAATAAATGTTGAATCGCTCCTGACCGCGCGCGAGGAACTGCGCCGTGATTTGAAACGGGTTGTTATCGATGAAATTCGTCGTTCCGGCAATGCGCCCTGAATTGACGGGAGAATCATCGAAAGGAAAAACCACGTTGGCTTTGTCAGCCAGGCCGCTATAGGGCTGGCTGCGCTCGATGGTGCCGGCCACCGGTAGCCTGGAGCTGAGGCCGTCGGCAAAAAAACTGTTCGGCTCCTGCGGCCGTAACTTCGGCTGGCGGTCCATGTCCGGAAAAACATAAACCGGCGGCTTGCGAAAGGTGTGGCCGCGGAAACCGGCCAATCCTACCACCGCCGCGCACAGCAGCACCCAGGCAAGAAGAAAGTAACGCATTATTCCTCCACCAGTTCGATGAGCTTGCTGCCGGCGGATTCCAGCAACTTGCGGGTTTCGGTTTCGGAGTATTTCGGATCGCTCGTTTCAATCACGAGGAAGAACCGGTCGTGCGTGGCCAAAGCGAACCGCTGGTGTTTCAACAAGGGATGATGCAAGCGGGGAAGACGATTCAAAAACAACATTCCAATCAACGCCCCAAAGGAACCAAACAAAATCGTCAGCTCATAGGACGGCGGAAACGCGCCATGCGGACTGAACATCGGTTTGCCACCCACCAGGATCGGGTAATCCACCGCGTTCATCCACCAGATCATCAGCATTCCGGTGGTGTAACCGGTGACGCCGCCCAAAAATGAAAACCAGCCCACTTTGGAATTCTTTAAACCCATGGCTTTGTCCATTCCATGAACCGGGTAAGGCGTGAAAACGTCCCAACGGCGAAAGCCCGCATCCCGGACTTTCTCCGCCGCGGCCATGATGTCGGCCGGTTTTTCAAATTCGGCAATGATGCCGTAGGTCTTGCGCATCTCAGCCATAGTTCACTCCTTCAGCCGAGGGCCGGAACCGCCGCAGCTTTTGCGCGCGGCTCGGGCATGTTGCGATTGCAATGCGGACCGCGTTCATCAGTGGTGCCCTCCGGGTTTGGCGCCGCCGAGCGGATGATGCGGATCAGCCTGGGGCGTGACCGCCTTGACTTCCGAAATCGCAATCATCGGCAGGAACCGCATGAACAGCAGGAAAAAGGTAAAGAACAATCCAAACGTTCCCAGGTAGGTCATGATGTCCACCCAGGTCGGACGAAAGTATCCCCAGTTGGAAGGCATGAACTCGCGATGGAGTGAAATGACAACAATCACGAAACGCTCGAACCACATGCCGATGTTCACGAGAATCGAGATGATGAAAACGAGCAGCATGTTCTGGCGAATCCGCTTAAACCAGAAGAACTGCGGCACCACCACATTGCAAATGATCATCGTCCAATAACCCCACATGTACGGCCCCATCGCGCGATTGATAAAGGCGAAGCGCTCATAAGGACTGCCGCTGTACCACGCGATAAAAAACTCCATTCCGTAGGCGTAGCCCACAATCGATCCCGTCGCGAGGGTCACTTTGCACATCAAATCGACATGCCGCAGCGTGATCACATCTTCGAGTTTGCAAATCTTCCGCAGCGGAATGAGCAACGACAGCACCATGCCGAATCCGGAGAAAATGGCGCCGGCAACGAAGTAAGGAGGGAAAATAGTCGTATGCCAGCCGGGCACCTGCGAGACGGCGAAGTCGAGTGACACGATCGAATGCACGGACAACACCAGGGGAGTCGAAAGGCCGGCCAGAATAAGGTAAGCCTTTTCGTAATTGCTCCAGTGCCGATTCGAGCCGGTCCATCCCAGAGCAAACAGGCCGTAAAGAAACTTGCGGATTTTCGTCTTCGCGCGATCGCGCATGACCGCCAGATCCGGCACCAGACCGACATACCAGAACAGCACGGAAACGGTAAAATAAGTCGAGACGGCGAACACATCCCACATCAGCGGCGACCGGAATTGCG
>JBFMDG010000520.1:0-5580 GCA_040754135.1 Verrucomicrobiota bacterium | reverse complement strand
GGAAATACCGAGCGCTCAATGCAAGCCGGCCTGGCAGCCCGAAGTCAAAGGAGACGCGTGGTTGATGAATGTTTGCAACATTGAAAGAATACTATGAAAAACAGCCTCAGTTTGTTTGCAGTCATTGGATCCTTGGCCCTCGCCGGCGCCCCATCGCTTTTCGCCCAGGATGGTTTCCGCAACTTATTTAACGGCTCGGACCTTAGCGGCTGGAGCGGCAACCCGCTCCTGTGGTCCGTGCGCGACGGCGCCATTACCGGCCAGACCACCAAACAAAATCCCACCCAGGGAAACACATTCCTCATCTGGACCAACGGCGTCGTGGATGAGTTCGAACTCCACTTCTCCTACAAAATCATCGGCGGAAATTCCGGAGTCCAATACCGCAGCAAAGTCATCAACAAAGACAAATGGGTCGTCGGCGGTTACCAGGCCGATTTCGAAGCCGGCAAAACCTACTCGGGCATTCTCTACGACGAGGCAGGTGTGGCCGGTGGACGCGGCATCATGGCCCAACGCGGCGAAAAAGTCGTCTGGACAGAAGAGGGCAAGAAAGAAGTCGTCGGCGACACCGGCAAGACCTCGGCCGAGTTGCAGGCGGCCATCAAAGCGGAAGATTGGAATGATTACGTCGTCATTGCTCAAGGCAATCATCTCGTTCACAAAATCAACGGCAATGTCACCGTGGACGTCACCGACAATGATCCAAAGAAACGCCTTGCTTCCGGAGTCCTCGCGTTGCAGGTCCATGCCGGTCCGCCCATGACCGTTCAATTCAAAAACATCCGGCTGAAACCGCTCGGCAAAAGTGCCGCCGCCCTCTCCGATCTGGAAAAACTCCAGGGCAAATGGGTGCCCGCGGAAATGACCCACAACGGAGAAAAATTCCAGCCGGAAGTCATCAGCGTGCTGCGTGTGACAGTGAAAGGAAACGAATATTCCGTCGATGGCACCGACGATCCCGATCGCGGCACGTTCAAGATCGATGAAACGGTTTCGCCCAGAAAGATGGATATCAGCAGCCACAATGGGACGGAAGTGCCGGCCATTTATGAAGTGACAGACGACGCCATGAAAGTCTGCTATGGCCTGAACGGTTCGGGGCGCCCAACCGATTTTACCGCACCTGCCGGCTCGGATCGTCTCCTCGCCATTTACAAGCGAAAAACGGAGTAAAGCGTTCGAGGAAATCAAATGCATGAAACGATTCTTTGTAGCCCTCTGGCTTATCGCGACCTTTGCGCCGGGTGCCTCGGCCGCCGATAAGCACATCCTCCTCATCGCCGGCCGGCCCAGCCACGGCCATATGGAACACGAATACCGCGCGGGCTGTCTGTTGTTGCAAAAATGCCTGGCGCAACTCCCGGGCGTAAAAGTAAATGTGGCGACCAATGATTGGCCAACCGACGCTCGGGCCTTCGAGGGCGTCGATGCCGTTTTCATTTTTTCAACCGGCGGCGGCGCGCACCCTGCCATCAAACCCGATCGACTCGAACTGCTCGATGGCTTGATGAAAAAAGGCGTCGGTTTTGGCACCTGCCATTACGCTGTCGAAGTGCCTAAAGACAAAGGCGGCCCTGAGTTTCTCCGGTGGCAAGGAGGCTATTTTGAAATGCATTGGTCGGTAAATCCGCATTGGACAGCGGATTTCAAGGAATTGCCAAAGCATCCGATCACCCGCGGAGTGAAACCGTTTCAAGTGAATGATGAATGGTACTACCACATGCGCTTTGTCGAAGACATGAAGGGGGTCACGCCCATTCTCACGGCGCTGCCGCCCGCGAGCACGCTGAATCGGCCGGACGGACCGCACAGCGGCAATCCGGCCGTGCGCGAGGCCATTCGCCAGGGCAAACCGCAGCATGTGGCCTGGGCCTATGAACGGCCCGACGGCGGACGCGGCTTCGGCTTTACCGGCGCGCATTATCACAAGAATTTTGGCGACGAGAATTTCCGGAAGATTGTCTTGAACGCCATTCTTTGGATCGCCAAAGCCGAGGTGCCGCCCGAAGGCGTCGAGTGCACGGTCACAGCCGAGGACCTGAAAGCCAACCTCGATCCCAAAGGCAGGTAATCGGGAGCGGCTGAGGCGAGTGCCGGCTCTGTTCTGTTTTTTCCAGCGGCATTTCGATTGTCGCCTTGCCCGACATTTGTTAACCAACCCACGTATGAATTCACGAACTGCTGCCCTGTTCCTCTTTCTCGCCGCCTTCAGCACCGCCGCCGCCGACAAAAAGATCGTTCTTATCGCGGGCAAACCGAGCCACGGCCCCGGCGATCACGAATTTCGCGCCGGCTGTTTGCTGCTCAAGAAATGCCTCGACCAGCAGCCCGGAATCATGAGTGTGGTTTACTCGAATGGCTGGCCGCATGTGGAGAACGCCTTCGATGGAGCCGATGCCGTTTTGATTTATGCCGATGGCGGTGGCGGTCATCCAGCGTTTCAAGGCAATCACCGCGAAGTGCTCGATGGCCTCGCCAAAAAAGGGGTTGGCCTCGGTTTCGCGCATTACGGGGTCGAAGTTCAAAAAGGCGAACCCGGTGCGTGCATGCACGAATGGGCCGGCGGCTATTACGAGCACGCTTACTCCGTCAATCCCATGTGGCGGCCCGACTTCAAATCTTTCCCATCGCATCCCGTCACGCGCGGCCTCAATGCCTTCGCCGTCGTGGACGAATGGTACTTCAACATGCGGTGGCGCCCCGACCAGCAACGCCTTACTCATATCCTCGTGGCCAAACCTTCCGATCAGGTGCGCAATGGTCCCTACGTCTATCCAGCGGGACCCTACAAACACATTCAAGAAGCCAGGGGCCGCGATGAAACCATGATGTGGACTTACGAACGCCCCGATGGCGGACGCGGTTTTGGATTCACCGGCGGACACAAGCACGTGAACTGGAGCAACGATAATTTTCGCAAAGTGTTCCTGAATGCGCTGCTCTGGATGGCCAAAGCCGACGTGCCTGCCACCGGGGTTCAATCGAAACTTGATCCGGATGACATCCACAAAAATCTGGACGCGAAAGATTGGCCGGCCGATCTGGCGCCGCTCACTGGCCAATGGAAATTCCAGGTTGAAACCGCAAACGGCTCCGGCTCACCCTCCTTCGAGTTCGCCCATGCCGGTCAAAATCTGCTCGGCCATTACAAAGGGTTGCTCGGCGAAGCCGACGTGTTCGGCTCTGTAAATAAAAACAAATCGGTACAATTCAGTTTCACCTCCACACGCGACGATCAGGAGTTCAAGATCACTTACAGCGGCAAAATCGAAAGCCCCACCTCGATGAAAGGCACCGTCAAATTCGGCGACCTCGGTGAAGGCACGTGGACGGCGTCGAAGGAATGAGATAGCAGCGGCAGCGGGTTTGTATCAACTCACGTCAGGCTGCGACGGGGAATTCGGGATCTGCGTAGCATCGAATGTGAGTTCGATCACTTGTTTCTGGTCGAGACGGCCCTTGGCAATCGGTTACGTGCTTACCAGATCTCATGACGTGCAACGCTCTTGATCGCGTGGGAATGCGCACTGGCGGTTGATCGGCGTGCGCGCAGAAAAAGTCAGAGCCGACTCAAATCAGGCTGCTACGGGGACTTCGGGGTCCGCGTAGCATCGAATGTGAGTTCGATCATTTGTTTCTGGTGGAGGCGTCCCTTGGCCATCGGTTACGTGCTTACCAGATCTCATGACGTGCAGCGCTCTTGATCGCGTGGGAATGCGCCCTGGCAGACGTCTGGCGTGCGCGCAGAAAAAGTCAGAGCCGACTCACGTCAGGCTGCTACGGGGAATTCGGGGTCCGCGTAGCATCGAATGTGAGTTCGATCATTTATTTCAAGTCGAGACGACCCTTGGCAATCGGTTACGTGCTTACCACATCTCATGACGTGCAGCGCGACTGATGGCGTGGGAATGCGCCCTGGCGGTTGATTGGCGTGCGCGCAGAAAAAGTGAGAGCCGACTCACGTCAGGCTGCTACGGGGCCATTCGGGTCTGCGTAGCATCGAATGTGAGTTCGATCACTTGTTTCTGGTGGAGGCGTCCCTTGGCCATCGGCGGCGCGCTTGGCGGATCTCAGTACGTCCAGCGCGATTGTTCGCGTAGGAATGCGCAGGGCGATCGTTTGACTTGCGCGCAGAAAAAGTCAGAGCCGACTCACGTCAGGCTGCTACGGGGCCATTCGGGTCTGCGTAGCATCGAATGTGAGTTCGATCACTTGTTTCTGGTCAAAGCGCCGCTTGACTATCGGTTACGTGCTTACCAGATCTCATGACGTGCAGCGCTCTTGATCGCGTGGGAATGCGCCCTGGCGGTTGATTGATATGCGCGCAGAAAAAGTGAGAGCCGACTCACGTCAGGCTGCTACGGGGAATTCGGGGTCCGCGTAGCATCGAATGTGCGGCCACACTGCCCCAACAAAAACTCAGAAAAAAATTATTGACAGGCGAACGTTGTTTCGGAATATTCTGTTCAGACAGAAATGAAAGAATCTAGCGAATTGTCGTCCGTGCAGCAAAAGTTCATCCTGCATTGGGGAGAAATGGGCACGCGCTGGGGCATCAATCGCACCGTCGCCCAAATCCACGCCCTCCTCTACATGTCGCCCCGACCTTTGCACGCCGAAGAAATCGCCACCACCCTCAACGTCGCCCGCTCAAATGTGAGCACCAGCCTCAAGGAACTTCAAGGCTGGCGCATCGTCAAACTCGTCCATGTCCTCGGCGATAAACGCGATCATTTCGAGTCCATGAAAGATCCATGGGACATGTTTCGCGTCGTGCTCGACGAACGCAAGCGACGCGAGATCGATCCCACCTTGACGCTGCTGCGCGAATGCATCGAGGAAGCCGATAAAGACAAGGAGACCGATGAATACACCGAGCAACGGCTCCGTTCCTTGCTCGAGTTTTTTGAGACCACCACCTCCTGGTATCTTCAAGTGCGCCAGTGGCCCACCGCCGCGCTCGTCAAGTTCGTCAAGCTCGGTGACAAAGCTTTGAAATGGCTCGGATTCGGCGGGTGAACCGCCCGCAAAATTTTTTTGGTCACAGATTTCTGTGAATACTGAAATTACCAAAGTTAGCGATGCGGAAAACGCCGGTGGCGGCTGGATTTTTTACGATGACGATTGTCCCCGCTGCCGGGCCCTGGCGCGTCTCAGCCGAAACCGGCTCCTCGACCGCGGCTTTCACTTCGCGCCGCTCCAGGAGGATTGGGTTCGCCAGGTTCTCGGCCCCACCGCCAGCAAACCAACGGAAATGAAACTGCTCACCGGTTCCGGTTTGGTCCTCGGCGGCGCCGACGCTTTGGTGCGGTTGGCCCGCGAAATCTGGTTCTTGCGACCGTTCACCGCGCTCACGCTTCTTCCAGGAATGTTGCCTTTGTTGCGCGGGTTGTACCGGCGCTTCGCCGCGAATCGTTCTTGTGCAAACGGATCTTGCGCACAGTCGAATGTCCGGCCCAGGTGGATGCCGGTTGGTCTGCTCGTGCTGCTGGCATCGAGTTTGGGTTTTGCAGGAGAATTGCCGCCGTGGGTTTTCATGTGGTTGCTGGCGCTGACCATTGGTCTGGGCTGCAAATG
>JBFMDG010000519.1:0-5581 GCA_040754135.1 Verrucomicrobiota bacterium | reverse complement strand
GCTTTTGTTTACCGTCCCGACGCCAAAAAGTTTCCAGGCAAACGGCCTGCTCTGGTCGTCATCCATGGCGGGCCGGAATCACAATCCCGGCCGATATTTCAAGCGCGAAACAATTTTTATCTGAACGAAATGGGGATCGCGTTGATTTATCCGAACGTGCGCGGTTCGGCCGGCTATGGGAAAACTTTTCTCACCCTCGACAACGGCTTTAAGCGGGAAGATTCGGTCAAGGATATCGGAGCCATCTTGGATTGGATTTCGCAGGACGCTGCGTTGGATGGGGCGCGGATTGGGGTGATGGGCGGCAGTTATGGAGGATACATGACGCTGGCGTGCATGACGCATTTCAGCGATCGACTCCGTCTCGGCGTGGATGTGGTGGGGATTTCGAATTTCATCACCTTCCTCAAGAACACGCAGGATTACCGGCGCGATTTGCGGCGCGTCGAATATGGCGATGAACGGGATCCGGCCATGCGCGAACATCTCGAGAAAATTTCTCCGCTGACCAATGTGGGCAGAATCCGGAAGCCGCTTTTTGTGGTGCAGGGCCAGAACGATCCGCGCGTGCCCGTGACTGAGTCCGAACAAATGGTGAAAGCCATTCGTGGCCATGGCGGGACGGTGTGGTATTTGATGGCCAAGGACGAGGGCCACGGTTTTCAAAAGAAGCGCAATGCTGATTTTCAGTTTTTGTCCACGATCTTGTTTCTTCAGGAGCACTTGAAATAGCAATGCGCGCGCGTCTGCCGCTGGAAGAGAGGGACTCCGAAACTTCGCATCAGTTCAGAGCCTGGCTGAAAATTCCGCGGGGCTCCTAAGCTAAGGAGTTTTGTTGCTCCAGTTTCCCACTGTTTCCTGTGCGTACTCGAGTGAGAGGCGATTCAGATCCGAGATTTCCAATTGCCCGCGATGAATGACGAGACGGTACCGCAGCCGGACAGCTTCACCGGCGCCCACTGTTCTAGGTTTGACTCCAGGCCAGCCGACACACAGGACACCGTAATGCCGCGTCAACCATTCGGGCGGACAATCCGGATGATCGGGCGCGACCAGAATCGCAATGCCGCTGCGTTGCGTGCGCCCGATCAGACTCGAACTGAAGTCGGCCCAGGGCAATCGCGTCATCGCCAAATCTTTTTCATCCGCGCCCAACGGCGTTTTGATGGACACGGCGCTGCCCGGCGCATAACGCAGCGTCAATCCTCCATAACTTTTTTCCGCGGCCCCCTGCAACGTGATGGGCTCGGCCAAAGGCTCAATGACAATTTCCAAATCGAGCACTCGCTCCTGAGGCGTGGCTGCATGAACACGAATCCAGACTTCCTCACGTGCCACTTTGCGGTCGCCGATGTGCCATCCGTTTTCGACGCCGAGTTTGGCCTGCCCCAAGGCGGTCTCGCGCGCCAGCCATCGGCTAAACCGCTGCTCCATTCCATGCAACATCCAAAGATCATAGGATTTGCCGCCCATCTGCACGTGCGGCCAGGCCCAGAAAAGTCCGCGATGATGACGATGATCCCGGGGAAAATCGTCGGTGAGGACTTCGCCATCGAGGCCGTAGATCGGATGAATGTAAGTGCTGCGCGCCCGATCGGCAGGCACGCCCGGCCGAGTCACCTTGCCATGGTTGTAAACGAACACAGGAGTTTCCCCTTCAAACAACCCGAGTGAATCGGAACTCACTTCGGCAAACTTAAAATGGTCCGCCGCCCTCGAACTCGCCAATGCGCATGCCATTAATGCAACGCACCGGATGCGCGCCAGCCTTCTTGGGCCGAGAAATGAATCCGCAGCCGCGACACGCTTATTTGAGATTGGACTGCCGAAGATCAATTTCAAATTTCCTCCACAATCAATTCACGCAATTTTGTTTCGTCCACTTCCACACCCAGCCCGCAGCCGGTCGGCACGGTCAGCTGCCCTCCGCGCACTTCGAACGGCTCTTTCAAAATGCTCGCCCCCAGAAATTGCGGGCCATTGAGCGCCGCCGGATGCTTTAAATCATAGGATGCATAAAGCGCCAGCGACGCTGCCAGCGACAGATCTGGATCGGTCAATCCGCTGCCAAGAA
This sequence comes from Verrucomicrobiota bacterium, assembly GCA_040754135.1. GTDB lineage: Bacteria > Verrucomicrobiota > Verrucomicrobiia > Limisphaerales > SIBE01 > JBFMDG01. The sequence goes on along the minus strand of JBFMDG010000519.1, from coordinate 3,507 downwards.
ATTTCAAACCGGCCCGTTGCACTATTTCGATCTGGCGCCGTGCTTCGGTGATTCCTCCACATCGCGCCGGCTTCATGGCCACGCCATCGAGCAGGCCGAGTTGGATGAATTCTTCGAGTTCAACCGACGACACGATCCCTTCATCCATGATAATCGGCAGCGCTCCTTGTTGTTTGAGACGCCGGTAACCGGTGAGCCGGTTTGCCGGAAGAGGCTGTTCAATCAAAGGCACGCCCACATCGGCAAGCTTGGGAAGAATCGTCAGTGCAGTCGCTTCGTCATAACCGCCATTGGCGTCTGGCCAAAGAAACCCATCGGGCACGAGGCGTTTGACCCTCCGGCAAAGCTCGAGATCGAATTTTGGGTCCGGCGCGACCTTCACATTGAAATGGCGGTACCCCCGCGCGCGCCCTTGTTCGATGAGCGATTCCAGTTCGTCGAGTGAACGAGGATTTAATGTCCAACTCAACGTGATGGCTCTCTTGCTCTGCTTCTTCCAGCGGACCGCTGCAGTTTGCCCGAGGAGTTTTCCCGTGAGATCAAATAACGCGAGGTCAATTCCCGCTTTGCAAATGGGCTGGCCCGTGGAAAACGACGGCACGATGACGCGGTTCAGCGCCGCATGTAAATCGGCGATATCAAACGGATTGCGGCCCAGCAACTCGGGAATCAAATGGCGCCGCAAGGTCGAGTAAACCGTCTCGATTGTTTCGTAACTCCATTTTGGCACGGGCACACTTTGACCCCAACCGACCACGCCATTGCTGGCGGTGATTTTGATCACCACCGCCGGACGGCCCGCGGGCTGGCCGGCCGGCCCTTCGAAAAATTTGAAGCGCCCCACAACCGGATAACGGATCGGGAACACCTCGATGCGTTCGATCTTTGCGTCCTGCACCGCTCCTTTCGGTGGCGCCCCGGATTCGAGGCCGGCGGCCAGCGAAGCCACGCTCATCGTGCGGCAGAATTCGCGGCGCGTCATGACCACGGGGTGAGCCATCGTTCGACTGATGTGTGTCATGAAGCCGCGCCGCGAAGATTTTTCTGTGGCTTAAAACCGGCCTGCCGGGCTGCGTGAAACGCTCCGTACGGTTTGCGTTCGGGACGATCCAGCAAGCGGTTCGCTTCGGGATCATTGAACTGCTCCTTCTCCGGATCCCAGGCCAACGGCCGTTGCACTTTCATGCCAATCCATCCCACCACACAAGCCGAACAGGACCGGTGGCCGGTCTCCGCGTTGGTCACCGCGGGACGACGATTTCGAATGGCTTCAAGCCAATCGAGATGATGATCCCAGCCCGGGCTTCGATGCAGTTTCACTTTCAAATCCGAATCGGGAATTTGCAGCAAGGCCGGGTCACTCGCGTTCAAGGCATTCACGGATTTGGCCTGGCCGCGACTCACCCAAATCCAGCCGCTGTCGCCCTCGAAGCGGACGCCGTTGGGCAGTTGATCGCTCACCGTCATGAGCACCCCGTTGTCATAGCGGAGCTTGATCGAGAATGCGCCGTGCACATTCCAGAAACTGCCGGAGCCGGGCCACGAGGCCACGGCTTCGACCGTCCTTGGTCCGTCGAATTCCTTGCCCATGCCCCAATGCGCAATGTCGAGATGATGCGAGCCCCAGCCGGTGATCATGCCGCAGGTGTGGGCGTTCAAGCGCAACCAACCGGGACGACTGAAGATTTTTTTCGGCTCATCCGATTGCGGATGAACGCGGTCCTCCGTGTAAGATGCGTCAGGCGCACTGCCGAGCCACGCATCATAATTGAACCCGGACGGCACCGGCATTTCGGTGCCGTTGCCTCCCGCAGGATCAACCGGCAAACCGATCTGGATCGTTTTGAGCCGGCCAATCACTCCGTTGCGCACCAGTTCGCAGGCACGGTGAAATTGAAGCGTGGACCGCTGTTGCGAACCGATCTGAAGAATTCTCTCCTTCGCCCGAACCACATCACTCACCAACCGCCCCTCCGCAATGGTCAGGCTCAGCGGTTTCTGCACGTAAATATCCTTCCCGGCAAATGCCGCCTCGACGATCGGTTGCGCATGCCAGTGGTCCGGGGTGCAAATCATCACCGCATCGATGTCGTCGCGCGCGAGGATTTCGCGATAATCGGCGTAGCCCGCGACATCGACTTTTTGGGCGATCGATTTCAGATAAGCCTGCTCGACTTTGCTTCGGGCCAACGCCAGGCGGCGCGCATCGAAATCGGCCACGGCCAGCACGCGCGCGAGATGCGGATGCTTCAGCACGCCCGGCAAATCCATCTCATTGGCAATGCGCCCGCAGCCAATCACGCCAATCTGAATGAGCTTGCCCGGCGAGCCCGCCGCCAGCGCGCGCGCCGGGATGACATCAGGAAAATTCAATCCGCTGGTGAGGGCCGTGCCAAGGCCGGCCTTCAAGAATTGGCGTCGATGCATCGTCGAGATCGATTTCATTTCGAGTGAACCGTTGGCCGATCGAGGCCAGACTGCGATGTGGGTGATTGCGCCAGGCCCAGCGCCCAGCGAATGCCTCCAAGGAGATGCTGGCGAAAGGCGGGATCGGAGTAGTGTTCGATCCGGTGCCCAAGCGCCGTGTAAAATTGCCGGCTCCCTTCGAATTGTTGATACCACGCCAGCGGATAACGCCCTTTCAACTTCTCCGCCTTTGATGATGGAAGTTCCGGATCGCGCAACGACGCCTCATCCAAAACCAGCAACACCTGCATGTCCGGATTCAGCCGAGTGAAGAAATAACATTCATCGTCCCGAATCCAATTGGCGTCGAGATGTGCTGTGGCCGGATGAGCCAGGTCGAGGACGCGCACGGTGAACTTCTGAATGGGTGCGTGCCGCAGGAATTTTCCTCCTTGCATCGCTTGAAACCAGGTCCAGTCACGCTCGGATGCACTCGAAGAATGAATGCCGACGAACCCGCCGCCTTTGCAAATGAATGCTTGAAAGGCCGCGCGCTGTTCATCGGTATCGAACGCTTCATTGTTCGAGTTGGCAAAAATCACTGCCTGAAATCTCAGGAGCGTGACGGGATTGAACACAGCGGTGTTGGTCGAAACTTCGACGCCGAATCCATGCTGTTCGCCGAGTTCACGAATGGCGCCGGCGCTGGCGGCGAGGTTATCGTGCACGTAACCCTTGCCATTTTTCTGGTACACAAGGACCGAGGGCGTGGCCGCGGAAGCGAACACGGCAAACCACGTAACCGCAGCGATGAGACCAGCGGTTATGCCGAGGCGCTGCCATCGAGCCGCAATTCGATTTCGGTGGTGGCGGAGTGGCATCGGCGCATGGTTGCGCAAAAGGAGGCTTCACGAATTGACCTGCGTCATGGGCTTGAATCAATTCCGGTCGAGCCCAATACTGGCGCGGCCGGGACGCAGGGACGTTGCTGCGGCTTGTAAAGCCGCGCTCCGTTTTGGGGAGCGCGTCCCGCCCCGGGCGCAGTTTTTCGCGCCCTCGCGGAAAACTTTCTGTACCCGGCAGCAGCTTCCCTGATTGCAT
>JBFMDG010000518.1:0-5594 GCA_040754135.1 Verrucomicrobiota bacterium | reverse complement strand
TCGCGCGCGACCATGCCGATTTTGGCACGCGCTTCAGTCAGTTCCAGTATCAGGTGGTGGTGATGGATGAGTTGTTCAACGCCAATTCGCCGGAGGAGAATTTTGCGCTGCAGAATCTGCAGATGCTGCCCATGACACAGCGCCGTCATTCGGTGGTGGTATTGATCGGCCCTTCGTTCAAAACGTTGAATTCCATGCAGGCCTTTCGCCAAAGTGTGCATGCCGTGGTGAATCCGAGCGACTTGACCACCTTGGCGCAAATCATTCAACAGGCGGTGGCTGACAATGATTTGTTCCTCTCGATTTATCGCGACACCCAACTCCGCATGGCGCAAGGGAAAATGTGAAGTAACGACGCACGCGCCGGACCGCCGGAGCGCGGGTCTGCGACCCGCAGCAGCAACGGCAGCACGAACGCGTAGGAATCACACGAAAGCGCTTTGCCCTCGGGCAAATGCTGCGGCTCAAAGTGCCGCGGTCCGGAGCGCGGGTCTGCGACCCGCAGCGGCAACGCCAGCACGAACGCGTAGGAATCACACGAAAGCGCTTTGCCATCGGGCGAGTGCTGCGGCTCAAAGAGCCGCGATCCGGAGCAGCTCCCCAACATGGAAATCCAGTGACCTTGCGTCTCGATCAAGCGCTCGTTGACCGCGGATTGTGCGAGTCGCGCGAAAAAGCGAAGCGCGCCATTCTGGCCGGAACGGTGCGCATCAACGGCCAGCTTGCGCACAAATCCAGCGATTCTGTGAAACCTCACGATATCCTCACGCTGGATCAGCCGGAAAAGTTTGTCAGCCGCGGCGGTCACAAGCTGAATCATGCCCTCGACCAATTCTCATTGAATGTGACCGGATGCCGCGCGGTGGATCTCGGCGCTTCCACCGGAGGTTTCACCGACTGCCTATTGCAACGCGGGGCGAGTCGTGTTTACGCGGTCGATGTTGGCCAGGGCCAGCTCGCCTGGAAATTGCGCCGGGATGCGCGCGTGGTGGTGATGGAGAAAACCAATGCGCGAGATTTGACACCGGAGAAATTTCCCCAGCCCTTTGCCTTGGTGGATCTGGTGGTCATCGATTGTTCGTTCATTTCGTTGCGCAAAATACTTCCCGCCGCCGTGGCTTTGTTGCATTCTTCCGGGAAGATCGTGGCGCTGATCAAACCGCAGTTCGAAGCCGGGCGCGCCGAAGCCGATAAGGGTGGCGGCGTGATCAGCGATCCAACCGTGCACGAGCGCGTCTTGAATGAGTTGCAACAGTTCGTCGAACAACTGCCTGGCGTGCACTGGCGTGCGGTGACGGAATCACCCTTGCTCGGCCCGGCCGGCAACAAGGAATTTTTAGTCCTGCTTGAAAAAAACTAAGATCAATCGCGTTGGCATCGTTACTAATTCCGGGAAACCAACCAGTCGCACGGTGGTGCGGCGGGCCGCGGCCTTGATCAGCCGCACCGGGCGCAAAGTATTGAGCGACGAAGCCACCGCACAATTGGCCGGGCTGCGCGTCGAGACATGCCCGGGCGTGGCCGCGCTCACGCGCCAGGTCGATCTGCTCGTAGTGTTCGGCGGCGATGGAACCATGTTGCGCGTGGCGCGAGAGATGAATGGCTCACGTACGCCCGTGCTTGGGATCAACATCGGTGGGCTTGGATTTTTAACGGCCGTGCCTTCCGATGATCTTTCGGTGGCGTTGCAGCACGTCTGGAAAGGCGAGTACCACCTCGAATCACGCGCCCTCATTCAAGCCACGGCACGGCGGCGCGACAAAACCATCGAAGCCACCGCCCTGAATGACGTGGTCATTTCGCGCGGAATTGTTTCGCGCCTGATTGAGCTCGAAGTGAGCGTCAATCATGAAGTGCTGACCCGTTATCGCTGCGACGGTTTGATTGTCAGTTCGCCGACCGGTTCGACGGCCTATTCACTGGCGGCGGGCGGCGCGATTGTAAATCCCACCGCGGAAGTGTTCACCATCACGCCGATTTGTCCGCACACGCTTTCGAACCGGTCGGTGATTGTGAACCTGGACTCGGTCATCGGTGTGACGGTGATCAATCCAAAACCGGAAACGATTTTCAGCGCCGATGGGCAGGGGGAGAGCGCCTTGCAAGCGGGCGATTCGGTCACGATTTGCCGCAGCCGTCACAGTGTGCAATTCATCCGCTTGCCGGGGAGTTCCTTTTTTCAGACTTTGCGCCACAAGTTGCACTGGAGCGGATCTTCCATTCCCGTGCGCACGGATTTGCCGGTGCCCACTGCCGCCGGCGCGGCCAGCCGATTTCGATCAGTTAAAAACGATTAATGGTTCGCCTCAAAGACATCGCCGCCCGCGCGGGCGTGTCGGTCATGACCGTCTCGAAGGTCTTGCGAGACGCGCCGGATATTTCGCAATCGACCAAGGCGCGCATTCGGCGGTTATGCGAGGAGATGGGCTACGTGCCGGATTCCATGGCGCAAGGATTGCGCACGCGCACTACGCGCATGTTTGGATTGATGATCTCGACCACGGCCAACCCGATCTTCGCCCGCATGGTCATGGCCATCGAGGAACGCTCGTTCGAACTCGGATACGAAGTGCTGCTGGCGCACACGTTGAATCTGCCCGAGCGCGAAGAAGCGATCATGCGCCGGTTTCTAGCGCGCCGCGTGGATGGAATTTTTATTTCGCCGGTTTATCGGCTCGGCTTTAGCGCGCCCATTTATCAGGAGTTGCTCCGCCGCCAGGTTCCGACGGTGCTGCTTGGGCATCGCGCGCCATTTTGCATGGACTTCGCCAATGTCGAAACCGACGACTCGCTGGCCAGCTACGAGTTGACGCAGCACCTGCTCCAGCTCGGTCACAAACGGATTGCGTTATTCACAGGGCCGCCCGGTTCGCCCTGGGTGCAGGAGCGCGTGGAAGGTTACCGCCGTGCTTTGCGTGAGGCCCAGCTCGAAGTCGAGGATGCGCTGGTTTTTCATGCCGGAACCACCATTGAAGATGGCGAGAAGGCAGCGTTGCAAATGTTAAACGAAGGCACGCGGCCAACCGCCATTCAGGCGGTGAATGATCTCGTCGCAATTGGCGCCGCCAATGTGTTGCTCAAGCAAGGCTGGCGCATTCCGCAGGACATTTCGATCGTGGGTTTTGGCAACATTCTCGTGAGCGAACATTTCCGCGTTCCCCTGACCACGGCGCGCCAGCCGAAGTTCCGCCTCGGTCTCGCAGCCATGGATCAGATGCAAAGATTGCTTCGTGGCGAACGGCCGGATCCGAAACGATTGCCCGCGGAAGTCGTGATTCGCGCCAGCACCGGCCCCGTGCCGAAATCCGACAAGCCTAAAAATTGACAAGACTCTGGTATGCACAATTCCAGGGTCCGGGGAGCAAGCGCTCATTGCTTTTTTCTTCTCCACATCGCCACAAACATCCCGTTCCCGCCTTCCTCTTGTGGCCAGAACCAATGGCGCGCGCCGGGCGGCTTCAGAAGGTCGCGCGGATCCGGCAATGGCAGTGGTTCAAACTCGGGAAACTTTTCTTCGAACGTTTTCACCACGCCCGAGGTTTCAGGTCGAGTGAGTGTGCAAACCGCATAAACCAGTCTGCCGCCAGGTTTGATCGCCGCGGCGGCGTGCGCGAGCAATTGCGCCTGCACGCCCGCCAGTTCTTCCACGTCCTCGAGGGTCGTCGTCCAGCGCGCATGGGGATTGCGCTGCCACGTGCCAATGCCGCTGCAGGGCGCATCGATCAACACTCCATCGAAACGGGTTTTTGTCGGGAGCGTGGCAGATCCTTTCCAGGGAGCGATTCTGTAATTGAACATGCACGCACGCGCGGCGCGGCGCCGCAATTTCTGCAAACGCCACTCGGTGCGGTCGCTGGCCCAGATCAATCCTTTATTGTTCATGAGGTCGGCCAGGTGCAAAGTCTTGCCGCCTTCGCCCGCGCACGCATCCCACCATGTTTGCCCAGGTTGGGGTGCGCAGAGCAGGCCAACGCACTGCGAACTCAAATCCTGAATCTCGAATTCGCCATTGGCAAATTCCGGCGTGCGAAACAAGTCGCGCACGCCGCGGTATTCCAATGTTTCCGGCAATCGTTCCGGCGCCGGCAAATGACAATCCCCAAGTTTCTCCGCAAGCGAAGGGCCATCCCCGCGACGCGCCCTTAGCCAGAGTTTGGGTTTCTTTTGCAATGCCCGAGCCAACGGTGCGGTCACTTCCATTACTTCCTCCAGCCAATTCGGCACCGCCTTCGAGACCAGATCGGAATCGGAAAAGTTTTCCGGCGCAAGAGCGAATTGCTCATCGAGTTCCACAGCCTGGGCGAGCTGCTTGAGGAGCGAACGTTTGCGGTCGAGCCATCCATACCAGCGAAAATAACTGAACACCGCGCGACTGACCGAGGCTTTCTTTTCGGCCGGCTGGCGATGTTGCCGAGCCAGTTCTGCTCGCAACACGGAATCGGCGGGGCGGGCCCGATTCGCCCGGGCCACCACCAACGCGGCCGTCTCTAAAATGGTGTGGTGCATCCGCGAAAAAGCTGAGGTGCGACAGGGGAAATGGCAAATAGCAAATGGCAAATGGCCGATTGGCATTGGACGCTGCGCCGCGAACCCGCGTAAACTCAGCGCATGTTGCGGCTTTACGACGCGCATAATCATCTGCAGGACCAGCGGCTGGCGCCTTTCCGGCCCGCCATACTCGAATCGATCTTGCAGTCCAACATCGTCGCTATGGTGGTGAATGGTTCCTGCGAAGGGGATTGGCCCGAAGTGCTGGCGCTCGCGCAGCAGTGTCCATGGGTGATCCCATCGTTTGGTTATCATCCGTGGTATGTGAAGGAGCGTTCCCAAGGATGGCTCGAAAGATTGCGAGAGTTCCTCGACCGAGTCCCCTCTGCGATCGGTGAGGTCGGGTTGGATCGCTGGATTAAGGATTACGATTTCCCCAGCCAGGAACAGGTGTTTGTGGAGCAATGGCGTCTAGCCGCGGAACGTGATTTGCCGGTGAGCATTCATTGCTTGCAAGCCTGGGGCAAGTTGTTCGAGTGGGTGCGCTCCGAGCCGAGATTGCGGTGTGGATTTGTCCTCCATTCCTTTGGAGGCCCGGCGGAATTGATCAAGCCGCTGGCGGATCTCGGGGCCTATTTTTCCTTGCCCGGTTACTTCGCGCATGAGCGCAAGGCCAGGCAACAAGCGGCCTTTCGACAGGTGCCGCGCGAACGTTTGCTGATCGAAACCGACGCGCCGGATCAATGTCTTCCAGCCGCGCGCGAGCAGTTTCAACTTCAGAACACCGACACCGGCCAACCGCTCAATCATCCTGCGAACCTGCGAGCCGTGTACGAGTTCGCTGCCGAATTGCGCGGTGAATCTCTGGAAACGCTCGCCGCGATTGTGGAAGAGAACTTCCTGCGGGTTTTCGGCCGGTTCATCAAGAGCGCGTCGCAACGAATGTGAAGCGCGCGAGAATGCGCATTGGCAGACGTTTGGCTTGCGCGCAGAAAAAGTTAGAGCCGACTCACGTCAGGCTGCTACGGGAGATTGGGGGTCTGCGTAGCATCGAATGTGAGTTCGATCATTTATTTCTGGTCGAGACGTGCAGGACCATTTGCCAC
>JBFMDG010000517.1:0-5596 GCA_040754135.1 Verrucomicrobiota bacterium | reverse complement strand
TCCCCGTAGCAGCCTGACGTGAGTCGGCTCTGACTTTTTCTGCGCGCATATCAATCAACCGCCAGGGCGCATTCCCACGCGATCAAGAGCGCTGCACGTCACGAGATCTGGTAAGCACGTAACCGATTGCCAAGGGCCGTCTCGACCAGAAACAAGTGATCGAACTCACATTCGATGCTACGCGGATCCAATTTTCCGTAGCAGCCTGACGTGAGTCGGCTCTGACTTTTTCTGCGCGCATATCAATCAACCGCCAGTGCGCATTCCCACGCGATCAAGAGTGTTGCACGTCATGAGATCTGGTAAGCACGTAACCGATAGTCAAGCGGCGCTTTGACCAGAAACAAGTGATCGAACGCACAGTCGATGCTACGCGGACCCCGAATTCCCCGTAGCAGCCTGACGTGAGTCGGCTCTCACTTTTTCTGCGCGCATGCTACTCAACCGTCAGTCTCGATGAGCTCGACGATGCAGCACATTTTGAGCATGCTCGATCCATGAATTTCAAGCGTTCGGGGCGGCGAATGGAGGCGATGCGGCTGATGCTCCTTGTGTTTCTGCTGATGACCCAGTGCGGATCGCGCGCGGCCGAGCCGTTCGCATGGCGTGGTTATTACATCACTTTTATGCGGACCCCCACGCTGGGGTTGGAGGAGTGGAAACGAACGATCGATTGTATCGAAGCCGATCGCGGCAACGTTTTGCTTTTGTGGATCGCGGGCGGCTTTGCTTCGAAGAAATTTCCAGTCACCTGGAAGTACAATACTGAACACGCCAACGTGCGCCGCGATTTCGTGGGCGAGTTGATCGATTACGCGCATGGCAAAGGGGTGAAAGTCCTCCTGGCCTTGACGCCATTTGCTTATGACGGCGTCAATCAATTCCCCATCGAGCATCCGGAATTGAAAGCGACGCAGAAGAACGGTCAACCCGCCAGTCTCTCGGGCATTCATTGCTGGGGCTACAATCTTTGCCCCTCGAAGCCGGAAGCCCAACGGTTCATGCTCGAGTATGCGCGGGAACTGTTTCTTGATTTCTACCCAAATGCCGATGGCGTCCTGTTGGAATCCTCCGATTACGCCATCTGCTTTTGCGGGCAATGCGGCCAGCACTATTTCGAGAAGGAGTTTGAATTTGTGCGCACGTTTTCAGAGGAAATCTGGCGCGCAAAACCGGAAGCCACGATCGTTGTGTATCCGCATTATTTTTCCGGTCGCCAGGTTCCTGGATTCGATGTGACCGGGGCGCGGCTGGCATTGGATCCACGCTGGACGCTATTCTTCACCCCGCACAGCGCGCATTTGGACGCAGAGTTGGTGAAGCGAGCGCGGAGCAGCATTTTTTGGGATGACAGTCCGGCGGTGGGCACGCCGGCGCGCATCCAGGCAGCCGCTCGCCAGGCCAGGCAAGCGGGAGTGAATGGCTTTGTGCCGTCTCTCGAAGCGTTCAGTTTTCGCGCTGAGCGCGCGGAAGGCGGCGAGCAATATCTCGTCGGTCAGCGGGTAAAGCCGTTTGGATTGGGATGGCTGCGCGATGGTGCAATGCCGTTCGATGAATTGCTCGTGCGCGTGAATCGAGCGGCTTATCGCGAGTTCAGCCGGAATCCAGAGTTGCCGTTTGAAACGTTCCGGGAGCAGTTAGCTCGCGAATGGTTCGGCAGCGCTAAGGCAGATGCTATCGATGACCTGTTGTTTTTGCACGAGTGCTTTTTTGCGGGTCGCAGTTGGTGGTCAGCATCCGCGGTGGTGACGCCGCCATTGGCGAGAGAGAAATTTCAAAATGGTTCCTGGAAACCTGAACGCAAAACCGAGCTCCGCTCGCGGCTCCAGCGCATCAAGAGTTTGGCTGAGCGCTACGCCAACTCGAGTCAACCGAACGAAAAGGAAATGCATCGCATCGCCACCTGGGTATTGCTGGAGTGGAACAAACCGGAATTCGCCTCGCTCTTGAAGGAATGAAGAGCAAAGGGCAAAGGGCAGGGAGCAGAGGGCAGAGGGGAACGAGCAAAGGGTGGAGGGCGGAGAGGGGGTTTTCTTTCGGATGCAGGAGGGGCAGAGCGAGGTCGGATTATGGAGTCACAAACTACGGAAGCGATTTTCGCCATCGAATTGCTTCGGACTGCATGCGCCGCGCGATCGATGCTTGAGCTGAAGCGAGGTCCATCGTTTCGCCAGGATCCTTCACCACGTTGAAAAGCTCAATCCGAGTTCCGTCGGAGTTGACCAGGAGTTTCCAGGGACCCTCCCGCATCGCAACATTGGGGCTGCGATCCTTGAGCGGCTCTGGAAATCTGAACCAGTTGGTGTTGCGGCCGTATTCCCAAAACAATGCTTTCTGCCGCGTGAAAGGCCGCCCAAACAGGGCCGCGCTCACATTTTCGCCATCGCTCTGCCGGCTGGCGGAATTGGCCGTACTGGTAATCGCGCAGAGCGTGGGGAAAAAATCGACGCTGGCAACGACGCTGTTTTCGTCGATGCGCCCGGCGGGAATATGTTCCGGCCACCAGGCAATGAACGGAACACGAATGCCCCCTTCATAGAGACTCAGTTTGCTGGCGCGGAGCGGGTGGTTGCGTTTGCCGCCGAAAGTGGGAAGCGCGCCGTTATCTCCAAGAAACAGGACGAGCGTATTTGTGGCGAGCGGCCCTTGTCGCAACGCATCGAGCAATCGCCCGAGCTGCCGGTCCATTTCGGTGAGCACGGCGCGGTATTTGTCCCATTCGGTAGGGCGTTCCGCGTTGACGCCCACGGCCTCGAGTTGCGCGCGCGAGGGGACGAAGGGCGTGTGGGTGTCATCGAGCCAAAGATTGATGAAACAGGGCTGGGGATTGCGGTCGCGCAAAAACTTGACGGTTTGATCGATCATCCATTGCGTGCGCTCGTGGCGCTTGACCTTATCGTGCGCGGACCAAATCCAATTCGTCGCCGTGATATCCGGATGCGGTTCCGGACTTTCGTAGGTGCCCAGCCCAATGTCGTAACCATAAGCAGAGAACCGCGGCGCGTTCACGACATCGCGTCCACCTCCGAGGTGCCATTTGCCAATGTGCGCCGTGGCGTAACCTGCCTGTTTCAATACGCGCGGAAGCGATGGCGCGGTTGGGTCGAGAAAATCCGCTTGTTCGCAGCCGGCGTTGCCCTTGCGCGTTTGCAAATAACTGGTGATCCGCCATCGTGCCGGAAACTGGCCGGTGATCAATCCGGCCCGGGAAGGAGAGCAAATCGGAGAAGCCACGTAGAATTGAGTGAACCGTGTCCCTTCTCGCGCCATTCGATCCAAATGGGGCGTGGGAACGGCGCCGCCGTACGCACTCACGTCGCCGACACCGAAATCGTCCGCGAGGATAAGTATGACGTGCGGTCGTGGCGCTGCATCCGCCGCCGCAGCAGCACCGACTGCCGCGGTGAGGATGAGGCAAAGAAGAGTGAGCCGCGAAAGCATTTCAATTCAGTGTTGGCTTAGGTAACGGAATTGTGCGGGATTTGACAACCTCATTCCGACTGGATCTGCCGAGTGGTGGTGAACCAGGGCTGCATCAGCGATTTCGAAATTGAAGTTCACTTCCTCAGCTTTTTCCTCAGTGACCTAAAGAATTCCGATTCGTGACCGGCCTACGACTGGGCTTTTGCACGTTCCTTTTGCAGCGTGGCTGTAACCGTTCTCCCTTTTTTCTGTAAACAGAGGACGTGATGTAGCGCAAGACGGCGTGGTTAGTTGATATCCGGAATGAAAATCAAAGCCATGACGGTGAACTGCACCTTTCTCAATTCGCGTCCGCAAGTAAGGAAGCGGGATGGTTTGGTTGTTTGCGTCCGATTTTTCCGGTGCATGGCGAACTTCGAAGAGGTTTGGCAATGCAAATGGCCAGCGGAAATTGCACCGGCCGAAGCCAAAATTCACAGGCGCCAGGGCCAGTATTTTTCTTGTGATTGCTCAAAAAAATTCTAAACTCAGCAAAGCGATTGAAGAACCTTATCTTCTCTTTTCGGCCGGCGACCGGCCAGGGGAATAAAGGTTCCGCTTGTTCAGCACGGACTTTGTGAGTGCCACAGCCGGTTGGCAGGTTTGGCTTCGGAACTGCAACGGCTAAAAATCTGACAGACTGCGTCGGTCTGACTGCCGCGACGATTTCAGCACAATTTTTCATTTTTTTTGAAAGATTGCCCCTGGCTCACTCGCATGAAGAGGTTAACAGAGCCGCTCGGTATGACATAACCGCCACCTTGCGATCCACATGAAACGTCTCAATGCTGTTTGGAAAAGAATCGTGCTGGCTGCGATTGCAGTCGGCTTTTGCCTCCCCGCCGTGCATCCCAGCCCGGTTTTTAACCCTGCTACTGGCCATTATTACAATGCCATTGCCGTCCCGGGCGGTGTTACCTGGGACGATGCCAAAGTCATGGCGGAAAGCATGGGGGGCTACCTGGCTACCATCAACTCCGCGGAAGAAAACCAGTTTCTTTTGGACGCTCTTCCGCAAGCTTTCGCGGAGCCATACTGGATTGGTGGTCTCCAGCCCGGTGACACAATGGATCCGGACGTTGACCCTGCCGCAGGATGGACCTGGGTCAGTGGGGAGGCCTTCGCTTATGCGAATTGGGCCGAGGGCGAACCCAACGATTGTCCATGCGAAGCTAACCTCGAGGATGTAATCCAATTGTGGCCTGGCGGTGTCTGGAACGATGCCAGGCGAAGCCTCCTTGTTCCCGGTTTTGTCCTGGAAACTTCAGCGCCCACCATTTCAGCAATCCCTGGAAAATCCATTGACAAAAATGAAAACGTGATCGTCGACTTTACAATCGGTGACGCCGAGAATACTGCCGATGAACTGACGTTGAGCGCCGTAAGTTCCAACACCAGTTTGGTGCCTTCGGCAAACATGACCTTCAGCGGAAGCGGGCCCGCCCGTCAGTTGACCATCGTGCCGGCGACAGATCAAAGCGGGATCACCTCGATCGAGGTCATCGTCACCGACACCGCGGGTGGATCGAGCAGCGCTCGATTTCTTTTAAGGGTGGGAGTGGCCCTCATTTCCGGCTATGTCAAAGCCGAGATTTACCGGGAGATTGAAAGTTCCGATCTGAACGTGCTGAAATCGCATCCGAAATTTCCGGATGCTCCAGATATGGTCGGATATGTGCCTCGCCTCGAGTTTCCCATGCTTTTTGAGGGGTGTGAGCTGCATTTACATGAGCCAAATATTGGAGTCCGACTTTCCGGTTGGTTTGTTCCGACAACGACGGGCGATCACGAGTTCTTCTTCTGTTCAGATGATCAAGGGGAGCTTTGGTTGAGCACGGATGAGAATCCGGCCAATAAAGTCCTTGTCGCTCGTGAACCGTTTTGGAATCCAGCGCGGACCTGGATCACCACAGATCGGCGCGACCCGGACGCTCCTGAAAACCGGTCGGCGCCAATTTACCTGGTGGAAGGCCAGCCGTACTACATTGAGGCGTTGACGCAACAGGGATCTTCTTCCGTGTACGTGGGCGCAACGGTGATGCTTTCCGTCGGGGGCACAATTCCGGAGAACGGCTCGGCCGCACTCACGGGCACCAGCCTTGGGTATTTCGCGGATTTAGAGGCGTTGAACAGC
>JBFMDG010000516.1:0-5608 GCA_040754135.1 Verrucomicrobiota bacterium | reverse complement strand
CCAGGCGTTTCTGGTCACTCGCCAGATTTTCGCCGGCGCCGGCAAATTCGGAGTGGAAGCGGAGGACAAATTCCTCGGCCCCGGTTTTCAACTCTCGCAACGGAGCGATTTCTTCAGCGAGTTGCAGAGCGTTGACACGATGCAGCGCCGCCCGATCATCAACACCCGCGATGAACCGCACGCCAATGCAAAAATTTTCCGGCGGTTCCATGTGATTCTTGGCGATGCCAACATGTCGCCCTTTGCGACGCGCCTCAAAGTTGGCAGCACCGCCCTGACATTGGAGGCGTTGATTCGCGATCCAAATCGTGTCTATCCCCGGCTGGCTGATCCGCTCGGAACGCTCGTGAGCATTTCGCGCGATCCGAGTTTCCGCTGGGAATTCAAACTCGAGGAGAACCAGCCGACCACGGCGCTGGCGGTGCAGTGGCACTATTTGAATGCGGTCAAAGCGCTTTGTGATCTGACTGCGCGGGACCGTGCCGCCGTGGTGGCGGATTGGGAAGTAGTGCTGCACGACCTCGAGGAGGATGTGCTGCGCTGCCGCAACCGTCTCGATTGGGTGGCGAAATGGTCGCTGGTGCGTTCCTTTCAGGAAGCGCAGCAACTTTCCGATGAAGATCCATGGCTGCAAAGTTTGGATCTCGAGTACCACAGGCTTGATACGCGAGAAGGGCTGTATTATGGATTGGAGCAGTCGGGTGAGATGCTCGGTGTTCCTGAAGAAAATCGGGTGCGACAAGCCATCACGGAACCGCCGAGGACGACGCGGGCGTATGTGCGCGGGCGCTGTATTCAGAAATTCCCCGCCGCCATCGTTTCAGCGCAGTGGGATCATGTGACCTTGCAAGGGAGTCATGGCCTGATCAAGATTTCGCTGCTCGATCTGTTCGCGCCCGAAGAAATTTTGCACTATGCTAACTGCGTTGACGCGGCGCAATCGCCAGATGATTTGCAAAGCCTCGGCAACGTGCCACTGTAAAAAGGAAATCATTTTATGCCAGACCAAGCTCAAAAAACTCGTCCGGTCGCTCCCGGATCCGGTGGAGGCGGGGATGGCCCGAACGCTCCGAAAGTCGATAAACCGAACGTGGAAGAACTTCTCAAACGGATGCGCAAGGTCGATCCCGACCAAGCCAAGCGATATCGCCAGCGCACCGGCCAATGAGCGATCCCACTGCGATTGCGGGTGACTTTCTCTCTTTGCTCGCGGCCCGCAATCTCTCTCCATTGCGGTTCGAAGCGGGCACCAGCGCTCCCGTCCAAACTCAGGCGACAACCGTCTTCGCGTTCAATTACGCCGAGGGCATCCTCATGGCCGGCGATCGCCGGGCCACAGCGGGCAATGTCATTGTTACCGACCGCGTCGATAAGGTGATCGAGATCGATGGCACTTCGTTGCTGGCCATTGCCGGTGTGCCGGCAACCGCCTTTGAAATGGCGCGCGTGCTTCAGACTTCTTTCGAGTATTACCGCCGCAGCCAATTGCAATCGCTCAGTCTGCCCGCCAAAGTGCGCGCCCTCGCCCGGCTTCTTCGGGAAAATCTTCCCATGACCATGCAAGGCGTCGGCGTTGTCATGCCCTTGTTTGCCGGGCTCGATCACAACACCAAACCTGCACGGCCGCAGATTTACTTTTATGATCCATTGGGCGCCCAGTTTCAGGCGGTGGGTTATGCCGCATCAGGATCCGGCTCCGGCACCATTCGCAGCATCCTCAGTTTCCAGGAGCGCTATGGCGATCCGCGCCCTTCGCAAATGAGCTTGCCGCAGGCCGTTCAGTTTGCCTTGCGCCTGCTGATGGTTGCGTCGGAGTTCGATTCGGCCACCGGCGGCGTCAATCCCGGAACACGCACCTTCGCCACCATCAAAGTCCTAAAACCAGATGGCGTCGAAACGGTCGGCGCGGAACAGCAGGGAGAATTTCTCGCCGCCTGACGGGGCACAGATTTCGGGTTGGCTGGCCGGCGGGAAGACTTTGAATTTGAAGGCAGTGGATTGCGGTGTAACGCCGCGAGTTGCGGCAGGACGACGATCATTTCCAAACGAGATCCATGACTGAAGAACCCTATCGTTGGCTCGAAGCCATTGGCAACCGGCGCGAATATGTGCGGGAACAACTCAAGGGCGGCTCGCCGGTCTTCGCCGCGAGTTTGCCCGATGGACTGTTGCTGCTGGGCGTGGGCAGCGGTCACTCAAAAGTTTTCGAGCTTTTTGACCGGCATGCGCTCGCCGGGCTTGGACATCCCGCCGATATCGAGAAGCTTCGTCAAGCGGCCATTGACGCGGCTCACATGGAGGCTTTCACGCGCGCGCCCGAAGATGTGAGCTTGCGGCGCCTGGTCGGGTTTGGCATCAGCCCTCAGCTCAAAACCAATTTCGAACAACTGTTCAGCGCGCCATTTCTCGTCGAGTTGCTCCTCGCTGAAATCAACGCCAGCGCCGAAAACGATGTACTGATGCGCCTTCATTTCGACGGGGCGTACCAGGTGCACACCAAAGGGGTGGTCGTGGCCGCGAGTGAACCGGATGTGGAAACAGCGGCGCAAACCTGGTTGAACGAGAAATTCTCCGAGGCCCGAGACCGCGCGGCCGCGTGCGATCTCTTGCTGCAAGTCTGGTGGTGTCTCGTCGAGAAAAAAAGTTTCGATGCGCTCCCCGAGGAATCCGAACGGCGTGAAGGTTGGCGCGCAAGTCTCAAAGATAAAGTCGTTGAAATTGGGTGGCTGGCCCGAAGCGGTCCGAGACCTGCCCGATATCAGGCATTGACTCTCTCTCAGCTCGGGTTGTGAATGTTCGATTATCCAATTCGAATGGAGCGGCAGGAGAGAGCGGATTGCGCTGTTTGAAAAGATTTCAGAATGAATTTGCGATTCGCGCTTGCCTCTCGCTTTGGAGCAACGAGATTAATGCGGAAGAGAGGAGTGTAAACCGGGCGACTCAGGGAAAGGTTGGAAGTTATGAATCGAATTGTCGGACTTGAAACAGAGTATGGGTGTTTAACCAATGATCCTTCGGGACCTCCCAGTGCCGTCGGTCGCGTGCGCAATTGGATTTTTGACCGAGCCCGATTTGGCTTGCCGGACATGCATCAGCGCGATTGGGACGAACCGGCTGGCAACGGAGGTTTTCTGTTCAATGGCGGCAGGGCCTATGTGGACATGGGGCACCTCGAATATTGCACGCCCGAATGCCTGTCTCTCATCGATATTCTCCGTTACGATCGCGCCGGCGATTACATTCTGACGCAGGCGGTCAAGGATCTGCGCCTGAGCGATCAGGTCAGTTTCATCCGGAACAATATTGATCATTATTCTGGAGCTACTTTTGGCTGTCATGAAAACTACCTGGTGCGCCGCTCCGCGCCTTTGACCGAGGGCAATGTCCTTTCGTTGCTCGCTTTCCTCACGCTGCGCCAGCTTTACGTCGGCGCCGGCCGTGTGGGCGCCACACCGGGGGCGGAATTGCGCGGCGACCTGATCCGGCCGGGGGCGGACAGTCACTTTCAAATCAGTCAGCGGGCCGATTACATCAACAATGACCTCTTCGAGTGGGTTCAATTCAATCGCGCGATTATCAATACGCGCGACGAACCGCTGGCCGATGCGCGGAAGTATCGCCGGCTGCATTTGCTTCATGGCGATACCAGCGTGTTGCCGACGACCTTGATGTTAAAAGTGGGCACCACGTCGCTCGTGCTCGATCTGCTCGAGATGGATCAAATGCCCAAAGTGGTGCTGGCCGATGCAGTGCTCACGTTCCGCAGCATGTCGCATCAGCCCGATGGGCCGTGGCTGGCGCCTTTAGCCGATGGGCGATGCACCAACGCGGTTGAACTGCTCTTTCAATATTACGAGGCGGCGCGCCGGGAATTTCGTGGACGCGATACGGAAACCGATGTCGTGCTCGAAGTCTGGCAGGAGGTCCTTTCGGCGCTTTCCAAACAGCCGGAAGCGCTCGTGGGGCGTGTGGACTGGATCACGAAGCGGTGGTTGTTTCAGCAATTTATCGACCGCGAAAAAATTCCGTGGATCGATCCGTGGCTGCGCGCGCAGGATTTGGAATTTCATCATGTCGATCCAGCGCGCAACCTTGGTTTGGCTCTGGCGCAAACGCCCGGGCCGTGGGATCTGACCGCGGCGGATATCGCCGAGGCGACCCGGATTGCTCCCACCAACACACGCGCCCAAATCCGATCGCATATCATGCATCAGTTGAAACATCATCCCATCCGCTATTTCGTGGATTGGGAGGTCATCGATGCCGAAGGGATCAACTCACTCAATTTGTTGAATCCCTTCGAAGCCTCGCCCGAGACGGTGGAAGGCTGGTGCCGCCAATTAAACGGGACGAAGAGCTGAAATACTCCGCTTCAATTCGTCGGCTCGAACCGGTCCGGATTGCGCAAATCATCGGTTGCAGAAATGCATGCACTGTGATGTATTGTGCCCCGAACTGACGGATTTGGCTGGCCACCCAGCAGCCGGCGGCGGAACGAGAACTTAAATCATTATGCAAACGACTACCGACGAGAGCGTCATTATCCAAAAAACCCGGGAACTCTGCCAGGCCATCATTGAAGGCCAGGAATTCCAGGGGATTCGGCGCCGCATCGATACTTTCCTGGCTGATGACCAGGCCAAAGCGCAATACCAGACTTTGAGCGAAACGGGTGAATTCCTTCAGCACAAACAGCAGCAGGGAATTCCTTTGAGCAACGAAGAAATTGCTGATTTCGAAACCAAGCGCGAAGCGTTTTTGAGTAATCCCGTGGCCACCGATTTTCTCGAAGCGCAACAGCAAATGCACAAACTCCAGGAATCGGTGAATCAATATGTGAGCAAGACCTTCGAACTCGGCCGCGTTCCCGCTCCCGATGAAATGGGCGGGGGTTGCGGGCATGGTTGCGGTTGCCATCACTAAGCCCTTTCGCATCGAATCGAGCGCAAGCCCCCCATGGCTTGCGCTTTTTTTATTCAGTCGATCGAACGCACTCTCCCCACAAGTTCGCGCATCTGCTCAGTGATGAGATGCTCGATTCTGGACTGAAAGGGTCCGTAAAACCCGTAGTAGATCAGTGACGACTCCGCTTCGTAACCGCCTTCCTTGAGGATGCGGATCGAGGGAATGTAACAGGGGATTTCGTAAGCGTAGCCGATGGTCCAGGGATGGTCCTCCGCAAACATGCGTTTGAAACGCAACGCATAGTCAACCACCACCTCGCCGCCCATCGAGAGGAATGTCAGTTCGGATCCGAGTCGGATCGCTGCCATCGGAAGTCGAATTGAATTTGGCAGTGGCTCGCCCTTCTCGAGTCGTTCGAGAAAACGTTCTGCGCGCCGTTTGATGTAAAGATCCTTGCTTTGCGCATCCTGAAGCAATTGATCTTTGGTCGGCGGTTCACGAAACGGAAGCTCCACTTCGGCAAAGGCAAATTTCAAAGGACCGCGCACCGTGCGCATCGGCCGGCTCAAAACCCCCCCAACCGCCCCGGCTAATTCGAGCCCATGCCGTTTTGCGTCGAGCAACGTGCCTCGAGGTGAAGGATTCGAGTCGCCGCCCATCCCGGTCAGAAAAACCGCTGTGGCCCCGGGGAAATGCGATTCGA
>JBFMDG010000515.1:0-5615 GCA_040754135.1 Verrucomicrobiota bacterium | reverse complement strand
GCATCTGACGGTGCTGGTGACGCACACGCATTGGGATCACATTCAAGGATTTCCTTTTTTTGTGCCGGCCTACATTCCGCGCAACAAGATTCGCATCCTCGGATATGAAGGCGCGCGCAAAGGCCTCGAGAACACTTTGTCCGCGCAGATGGAGAGCCCCTATTTCCCGATCAGCATGCAACAAATGCCCGGGAACATCACGATTCAGGAATTGCGTGACCTGACATTCTCGATTGGCGCGGTCAAAGTGCAGGCAGCTTTTTTGAATCATCCCGGCGTCTGCACCGGTTACCGGCTCTACACCAGTGCCGGGTCGATCGCTTATTTGCCGGACATCGAGCCGTACCACCGCTTCAACGCTTTGAAAGGGAATGCCGCTCCGTCGCCGGAATCTCTCGAATATTCCCGAAGTCAGGAAGCCAAGCTCATCGAATTCATTCGAGATGCGGATGTCATGGCCATCGATTCGCAATACGACGCCGATGAATACGAGAAGCACGTTGGCTGGGGACATAGCAGTGTGGATGATTCGGTTGAACTGGGAATCAAAGCGGGAGTGAAGCGGCTCTTCCTGTTTCATCACGATCCCGAACATGACGATGAGCGCATTTCGCAAATGCAGGCGCACGCGCAGCAACTCGTGGCCAGCAAAGGCAGCAACCTCATTGTGGAGGCAGCGCGCGAAGGGCTTGAGATCGTGCTTCATCCTGCCCGGAAATAAAATCACCTCGACCAGCCACGCTCACGGATTCGCCTTAGGAATTCCCACGATCAGCGCTGAATGTTGGAGCCATTCAATGGATTCCTCATTGCATAGACGGCCGGGTTTGCGCGGGATTAAGGTTTGGGTGTGGAGGCTTGAAGTCCTCGGCATTGTCAATTGACGGATTGCAGATTAATTGTTGTCCTGTTCGAGCCGCTCGCAGTCGGTTGAAACCGGTGGTTGGAACCAGATTATGACATTGATGCGTATCGCCGTTTGGGTTGTGCTGGTCATTTTTGCCAGCCCGCTTCAGGCCCAGAAAGTCCCCGTCATCGAAAAAGAACTCCCCAATGGCATGCGCTTGCTCATGGTGGCGCGGCATGATGATCCCTCGATCGCCGGCGGATGGGTGGCCCATGTCGGAAGCGCCAACGAACGGCCCGGCATCACCGGCATCGCCCACCTCTTCGAACATATGATGTTCAAAGGGACGCCCACTCTCGGCACAAAAGATTATCAGAAAGATCTCGAGATCATCGCCGAACAGGAACGGCTTCGGGAACAAATCCGCCAGGAGGAAGCCAAAATGCGCGAGGCTTTTCGCCGCGGCGAGATCGAGGATTTGCAGAAGCCGGAGAACAAGACAGAACGCCTGAAAGAACTGGAAAAACAGTTCAACGAAACCATCGCGCGCCAGCGTGAAATCCTCGTGAAAAACGAATTTGACCGCGTTTACACCACGGCCGGGGCTTCGGGCATGAACGCGTTCACCACCCATGACATGACCGGATATTTCATCACCGTGCCGGCCAACAAGCTGGAACTCTGGATGTGGATGGAATCAGAACGGTTGCTTCGGCCTGTGTTTCGCGAATTCTACGCCGAACGCGATGTCGTCTTTGAAGAGCGCCGCATGCGCACCGAATCGACGCCGCTCGGCAAATTTCAGGAAACACTCGAATCGATGTTCTGGACTTCCCATCCGTATCACTGGCCGGTGATCGGCTGGCCCACGGATATTCCGGCGATTTCCAAAGCCGATGCGGACATGTTTTACGACACGTATTACGCGCCGCAAAATATCACTTTGATCCTGGTGGGAGATTTCGATCCGGCAGCCGCTGAGGAAATGGCGCGGCGCTATTTCAATCGCATTGCGCGCGGCAAAAACAAAGTGCCGGAAGTGGTCACCCAGGAAATCGAGCAGCCGGCCGAGAAGCGCATGAACGCGGAGGCGGAAGCCAACCCGCAGACGGACATTTATTGGCACACGGCGCCGTTCGGCCACAAAGATTCCTACGTGCTCGAAGTGGTGGCGCGGTTGCTTTCCACGCGAACCGGGCGCCTCTACAAGGGGCTGGTGCTGGGGACGGAAGTGGCCACCGACACGTGGGCGAGCCAGGATTCCAGGAAGTACGCCGGAGCGTTTAACATCGGGGGCGAGGCGCGGGAAGGCCACACACCCGAAGCAGTCGAACAAGCCATTTATGCCGAGTTGGAGAAATTGAAAAAAGAGGAGGTGCCTGAGCTCGAATTGCAAAAAGTGAAAAACAATTTTGCCGCTTACGAGTATCGAAAGCTTTCCGGGAACATGGCCATTCTAATGCAGCTGATTTTTTACGACGGATATGGCGATTGGCGGGAGATCAATGAAAGCGGGCCCAAATATCAAGCGGTCACCGCCGCGGATATCCAACGGGTCGCGAACAAGTATTTCAACAAAGAGAATCGCACCGTGGCCATTTACACACGGAAAGCCGGGACCAGCGCGGCCCCGGAAATTCCGGGCCTGTCGCCGGTGATGAAATCGCGGTTGCAGGCGATCACCGCGCAAATCAATCAGGAAACCGATCTGCCAAAGCTTCAGGCCACTCTGCAAAAAATCGAGTCGCAAGCCGGGCAGGTGCCCGCCGAACAACAGCCTTTTATGAAGGCGCTCGTCGAAAAAGTGCAGCAGCGGATTGAAACTCTTCAACAGGAAAAGAAATGAGCCTTCACGATTTGTGTTCAGCCGCCGCTCGCATTTCCCGGGAATTGCCTTCCCCCGCATCGATCCGCTTCGTCAGCGAACAACATCAGGCTCACCAGATGGCATTGCGCGCGCGGTTTTGGACCGTATGCGCCTTTGGCCTCCTTCTCTTCGCCGTGGGATCGATCGGCGCGCAAAACACCGAGTCGATTCCAGACAGGCCGGAAAAGCTCACATTCAAGCCGTTGGATTATGAACCGCCCAATCCAGCGGATTACCGGGTTGAATTAAAGTCCGGCCCGGTGGCTTATGTCGTGCCCGATCGCGAATTGCCGCTGGTCAATCTTGTGATTTACGTGCGCACGGGACAGTACCTCGTGCCGGAAGGAAAAGAAGGCCTGGCGGAACTCACCGGGTATTTGCTGGCGCGCGGCGGCACCGCTTCCAAATCGGCTGAAGCACTCGAAGAACGGGTCGATTTCCTCGCCGCCCGCCTCAATTCCGACATCGGAGAAACGCAAGGCACCGTCAGCCTCAATTTGCTCTCGAAAGATCTCGATGAAGGACTTCAAATCCTGCGCGAAGTCTTGACTCAACCGCGGTTTCAAGAGGACAAGCTGCACTTGCGCCGGCAGCAAATGCTCCAACAAATGATGCAGCGCAACGATGACTCCTCCGATATCGAAGCGCGCGAACGCCGATTCCTCGCATACGGCGAGAGCTTTTGGGTCAATCGCCATCCCACAGCCACATCCGTCAACGGCCTCACTCGCGATGACATCGCCGCTTTCCACAAGAAATGGTTTCACCCGCGAAATTTTGTCGTCGCCATTAACGGCGATTTTCAGCGGGAACAAATGGTGGCGAAACTCGAAAGCCTGTTTGCCTCTTGGCCTTTCGAGGCGTCGCAGCCTGGACCGATTCCGACCAATGCCGTTTTTGCCAAAGCGGGCGTTTATATCGTGGACAAAGATGTGAATCAGGGGCGGGTTTCCATGCTGCTCCCGGGCATGCTCCGCAATGATCCCGATTATTTTCCCAGCATCGTCATGAATGACATTCTCGGCGGCGGCGGGTTCACCTCGCGTATTATGAACCGCGTCCGATCCGACGAAGGGCTCGCCTATTCCGCCGCCACCAGTTTTAGCGGGGGCGTTTATTATCCCACTCCGTTCTTCGCCGGGTTTCAGTCAAAATCGCGCACCGTTCCATACGCTGTGTCCATCGTGCTGGATGAGCTCAGGCAAATCACCAAAACTCCGGTGAGCGATGAAGAATTGAACACCGCCAAGAAATCTTTCATCGACACTTTCCCGCGCACGTTCGCCACCAAAACGCAGATTGCCACGACCTTTGCCCAGGACGAATTCACCGGCCGCTACGCCAAAGATCCTCAATATTGGAAAAACTATCGGTCGCGCGTGGACGCCGTGCGGAAGGAAGATGTGATGCGAGTCGCGCAACGTTTTTTGGACCCGGCCGATCTGGTCATCCTGGTCGTCGGGCAAAAGAAGGAAATTCTGCTCGGGCATCCGGACCATCCAGTGAGCCTTAAGGAATTAGCGGGAAATCGCGTTGTCGAATTGCCCTTGCGCGATCCGATGACCATGAAGCCGTTGTCCCCCGCCGAAAAACTGCGCGAGTGAGGTGCCCTTGGCAGATCCCGATTCGGAATATTCGAGGGTTTGGGATCTGCTTTTTTTCTTGTCGCAATCGGTGTAGCTGATGTGGAATCACACACCCGTAGCGCATGCTGGAAAAACTGAAGGCTAAGCATTTTGAGATCTTAACGCTCCATCATGCGGAGGCCATTCTGAAACATGACATGCCTGAAGCTTTGGATCGCTTGGAGAATGTGCTGCTCACTATGACGATTCCCGTTGAAGAACTTGTCAAGGGCGGTGGTGGCGAAGGAAAGGCAACTCAACGGCTTCGCATGGCCCTCAACACGGCAGGCTGGAAGAAGCACCGTTTCGAAATCAAGAGGATTGTGGATGGAGTTGAAAAGGAGTCGATCTCTCATGAGATCGATCACGTAGGCACATTTGAGAAGGGAATCTTTGCGTTGGAAATCGAATGGAACAACAAGGATCCGTTTTTTGATCGTGACCTTGAGAATTTCAAGCGGTTGCATGCCGATGGGGTGATTTCCGTGGGAGCGATTATTACGCGTGGCAAATCGCTTCACGACGCCATGCGGCCGCTTATGGAGCAGTTCGCTGAAGACCACGAAATCGAGAGCGTCGAGATGCTCTCCTGCTATTATTCGCCAACCTTTCGGCAGCGGGAGCTTTACGAAAGATGCGCCAAAGCAAAAGGATCTTTTGCAAAAGGATGGGCACATTGTTTTGTGAGTGACAAATTCGGTGAATCCACAACCCACTGGAGGAAGTTGGAAGAGCGGGTGAAACGGGGTGTTGGCAACCCGTGTCCGCTGCTGCTCATCGGGATTCCAAAAAGCGTGGTGATATCCAATGAAGATTATGGGAACGATAACAAACCTGCCTGAGGTCAATCCATCGGAGGATCTGCTCTCGAAAGCCCAAGGGCCTTATTCGACCATCCTGGCAGACCCGCCATGGCAATTTCAAAACCGCACCGGCAAAGTTGCGCCGGAGCACCGCCGGCTGCTGCGATACCCAACGATGGAGATTAAAGAAATCAAAGAGTTGCCGGTGGCCAAGCTTGCGGCAGCGCGGTCACACCTTTATTTGTGGGTTCCGAATGCGTTGCTGCGAGAAGGTTTGGAAGTGATGGAGGCCTGGGGCTTCACTTACAAATGCAACCTGGTCTGGTTCAAAGTAAGAAAAGATGGAGGACCCGACGGCCGAGGGGTGGGTTTTTATTTTCGCAATGTCACTGAACTTATCCTTTTTGGCGTGCGAGGTAGCATGCGCACTTTGAAAGCCGGCCGGACACAAGTAAACCTGCTTTCCACAAGAA
>JBFMDG010000514.1:0-5623 GCA_040754135.1 Verrucomicrobiota bacterium | reverse complement strand
GAAGGTGATCTGACCCCCGTCGCCGCTGACACGCTGCACCGCGCGCGGCACCCAGGCGCCGGAGCTGATACGTGTCCGCGATTCAAGAGTGACGCGCGTGATCCCGGCAGGAACTTGAACCGAAATGACCGCTTCGGCGCCTTCGAGACGGATCGATTCAATGATCGCATCGGTGGATTCAGCGGCCGCGCTTGGAAAGATTAGACAGAGCGACAAAAGAGCGGCCAAGAGGCTTTCAGAAAAGCGTTTGCTTGGCACTCGAACCGGCAACAGAGAGTTCATATGACGACGACTTGAATGGCAAACCTCGACTATTTCGAAGTGAACTCTCGCACAAAAAATTAGTCAAGCAGGGCGTCCCCTGATTGGGGATAGGGAGCTTTACCAAAATTCGAACTGCTCGCGACGGCATTCCACAAATCTCCAATCGAGGAATACTTTCGAGAGTCCGAAACTCACCTGGATTTTCTCTTGCGTAGCGGTTCGACGACTAAGGCTCGGGCTCGTTTGCAGGCAGCGTCGCGCGGACTCGAAAGAGGGTTCCCGGGGAGATGGCGTTCAAAGGCACCCACCATTGCCGGACGGAAATGGGCGAAGGTCCTGAGATGACTTGCCATTCAAGCGAGGCCACATCCGCGGATTCCAACCTGTAATGGAACCAGCCGTT
The DNA here is from genome assembly GCA_040754135.1 of Verrucomicrobiota bacterium. GTDB lineage: Bacteria > Verrucomicrobiota > Verrucomicrobiia > Limisphaerales > SIBE01 > JBFMDG01. The sequence continues at coordinate 4,956 of JBFMDG010000514.1, read as the reverse complement.
GCGATCATCCCATTCAAGAAGGAGATCGGTTCCCTCACGCTTTGAAGAAAGAACGATGGGGAACGGGGCCGGCAACTCTTTGAGGAGCGTATAACTGTCGTTGAAACCGAATACCCGTGGAAAGACAAGGACTTCGGATTCTGTTTCGGCAGGGAACGGAATCATGTCTCCAAACACGTAAGCGCCAAACCTGACGAGCTCGATGATGTGCCACGGCCATTCAGGAATTCCCGGGGCGCTGTAATTCCGATTGATTCCATCCGCATAATTCTGAATTCTGAAAACAAAATTCGACCGTTGATTCAAGGCCAGTTCCGAAACTTGCCGGCGTGCATCGGCAATGAGGACTGGATCTTTGATCGGCACCACAAAGGTAAAGTTCTTGTAAACCGCGGGGCGTTTCTCCCCCGCGAGGAAATAAGCTGTTCCGGGTTCGATCACGGGCTCGAACCCGAACTGGAATTCCACAACGGGTCCACCTCCAAAAACATGCTCCGCGCGTTGGCTTTCCGCCCCAGCAGCCACCACAAAAGCCATATCGGTTCCGGATAGCGGCTGGCCCACCGCGTCAAATCCGCTGAATGAATGGCTCGGTTTGTAGTTTTTGATTTCAACCAGCAAATGGCCTCGGTCTCTGAAATAAAGAAACGGCCGAACGAACGGCACCACCGCGCTGAAGCCCTCCGGCTGAACATCCATCGCCAGCGCAGCGCGCGGAAAGACCACTGCTGCGTCCAAACCCTCATTCTCATCAAACGCAGTCGAAAGGGATTCAGGATTAAAGCGAACGGTGGATAACTTCACTTCCATTTCTCCGACACCGAATATTCCTGTCGCCCCCAACGCATCCTTCCGGAAAGCCATGGCTTTAATCACCATTCCACCACCTGGCAATCTCAAGAATTTGTTACTTCCCAAGATCTGTTGGAAGCGCACCGGTTGCGCGGAGAAGAAAGGTTCGGAAAGGCGGCTGTTCCCCTGTTCCAGCGACGGAATGACCCACCGGCCTTCCGCAAACGCGGAGAGCGCCATCAAACAAACGAAAATGGCCGACTTGACAGGTTTGAAGAGAGGTCGCGCTGGATTTTCCTTCATCAGGCAATCGCGTACTACCGGAGCGGGAGCGTGTGGGAAAAATGGTCTCTAAGCCAGCGGATTTATCGCATCTTCCCTCAAGCAGACAATTTTCGGGACGGCCGCTTTCATTTCGGACCCACCCAAAAGGCGTGCCACCGCAGCAATTACTATCTTCCGCTGTCTTCCCGCGGCACAAGGCGTCCTTCCACACCGGTGTCCTGCTGTGGAATGCGCATGCCATAAAACGAAATGTAAACAAACACCAATGCGACCATGAAAAAGACCGAACCGATCAACGTCTTCAAAGTCGAGTTGGTCATGGTCACGGCTATTTCCACCGCTAACAAACCAAACAGCGTCGTAAACTTGATCACCGGATTGAGCGAGACGGAGGAAGTGTCTTTGAATGGATCGCCGACGGTGTCGCCCACCACCGTCGCGGCATGGAGCGCGGTTCCTTTCTGGCGCATGTCCACTTCCACGATTTTTTTGGCGTTATCCCAGGCGCCGCCGGCATTGGCCATGAAGATGGCCTGGAACAAACCGAAAAAGGCCATGGCGATGAGGTAGCCGATGAAGAAGTACGGATTAAAAAAGGGCAAGGCCAAGGCCAGGCAAAAGATGACGATGAAAATATTGATCATGCCCTTTTGCGCGTAAATGGTGCAGATTTTGACCACTTCCTTGCTGTCTTCGATCGAGGCGCTGCCGCTATCCAATTTGATATTGTCTTTGATAAAGACGACCGCGCGATAGGCGCCGGTAACGACCGCCTGTGTGGAGGCGCCGGTAAACCAATAGATCACGGAACCGCCCATGAGCAGGCCGAGGAGCACTTCGGGTTGCACGAGGCTGAGCTTCGCAACCACGTTGCCGAAGCCAGGGAGTCGTTCGAGGAGCATGATAATGCCGAACACCATGGTGGTAGCGCCCACGACCGCCGTGCCAATGAGCACCGGTTTGGCCGTGGCTTTGAAGGTGTTGCCCGCGCCGTCTCCTTTCTCGAGTTGATACTTGGCGTTCTCGAAATCCGGCTCGAAACCAAAATCCTTCTTGATCCCTTCCTTCACGTTCGGAACGGATTCGATCTGGCTCAACTCGTAAACAGATTGCGCGTTGTCCGTCACCGGCCCGAAACTATCCACTGCGATCGTGACCGGACCCATGCTGAGAAAACCGAAGGCAACAAGTCCGAAGGCGAAGATCGGCGCCGCGAATGCGAAAGCAGTCGGCATCAGTTTCATCATCGACTCATGCTGCGAAACCACATAACTGGCGAGCATGAGAATGAGAATGGCCAGGCCCTGCCAGAAGGCGGAGAAATTGCCGGCGACAAAACCGGAGAGAATATTTAAGGAAGCGCCGCCGTGTTGCGAAGCGCTGGTCACTTCCCGGACGTGGCGCGAATTGGTGCTGGTAAACACTTTGGTGAATTCCGGAATAATTGCGCCGGCCAGCGTTCCACAGCTGATGATCACCGACAGCACCCACCAGAGGCCGGGATATTCGGTCAAGCCGCCGAGCAGCAGGTAACTGGCGACGAACGTAAGGCCGATCGAGACGAGCGAAGTGAGCCAGACCAGATGCGTGAGCGGCGCTTCGAAATCAAAGTCTTTTTTCGCGCCATAAAGCGACTGGCTCAACTTGTCGTTGAGGAAGTAGGACAACAACGATGTGATAATCATCATGGCACGCATCGTGAACAGCCAGATGATAAGTTGCCCGCAAATCTCCTGCTTCTGCAGCTCGGTCAAGGCCAGCGCCAGAAATGCTACCAGAGCCACACCCGTCACGCCGTAAGTTTCAAAGCCGTCCGCAGTGGGCCCCACGCTGTCCCCCGCGTTGTCGCCGGTGCAATCCGCAATCACGCCTGGATTTTTCGGATCATCTTCCGGGAGTTTGAAAACGATTTTCATCAGATCGGCGCCGATATCGGCAATCTTTGTGAAGATGCCGCCGCAAATGCGAAGCGCGCTGGCGCCGAGCGATTCGCCGATGGCGAAGCCGATGAAGCAAGGGCCGACGAGGTGTTCCGGGAGAAATGCCAGAATGCAAATCATGAAGAAGAGTTCGACGCTGACAAGCAGGAGGCCGACGCTCATTCCCGACTGGAGAGGGATGCGCAAGGTATTCCATGGATTGCCCTGCAAAGCGGAAAAGGAGGTTCGGGAATTGGCGACGGTATTGATGCGGATGCCGAACCAGGCCACGCCATAGGAACCGAGGATGCCGAGGATCGAGCAAAAGAGGATGACGAGCACCTGCCCGAATGGCGTGTGAGACAAGCCCAGAAAATAATAGCCGATGCAGGCGGCGATCAGCAGCCAAAGGATGGCGAGGAATTTCCCTTGTTGCAGCAGGTAGGTTTTGCAGGTTTCCCAAATGGTGTTCGAAACCAAACGCATCGATTCGTGGACGGGCAGCTCTTTGGTATGGCTGTATTGAATGAGTCCGAACAAGGCGCCTAAAACGCAGATGAAGAGACCGGCATAAAGGAGAAGATGCCCGCTTATCGATTGGCCCAACACGTCGAATTCGATCCGGCTCAGATCAGGAATTTTTATGTCCGCTTCGCCGGCAATGGCAGGAAGGAGGGTCAAGCAGGCGACGATCAGAAGCATTCCCCGAAACCACAGATGACGTCTAAGCATAATTTTTTCGAAGATAAATTAACTGTGCCAAAAGTCCATTGACCGAGTTTGGGCCGAATGAATGCATTGGCAGTATTGAAAGGCCTTGGGAGTGTCAAGCCCATTCCTGAAATTTGCGCCTTTCTCTCCTCCTCCTGGCATTCGGCCGCAATTGGATCCCGCCTCCGATCAGGCTTCCGAGGCTGCGAAAGGAATCGGCCGTGTCAGGGCGGGCCTCGGATGGCTGTGAGAAGCAGCGCGAAAGATCGAGGAAGAGCAGGGGTATTCGCGGCATTCGTGCAGCATTGACTTGGGATGGCTCCCTGGTTTTCAATAGGCGGCGTGAGGGCGGGGATTCGCGATTTCATCGAGAGGGCCAGGTTGTCAATGAGCGCTCTAAATGAACTCTCTTCTTTACTTCCCCTGGACGATGACGAGGTCAATGCGTGGATTGATGAAACAGTGCAAAGGGGAAACGAACGAGAGTTTCTTTTCCTCTGCCTCGCCATGATCAATGCCGAGCGCCGGCTCGAAGCGCGGCATCTGGCAGGAGGCGCCACCATGATCGAAGCGCCGAACGCTTTAGGCTTTATTGCCTGGCATTGCCAAGGCGATGTCGCTCATTGCCTTTTTGAAGCCGTGAAAACCCGTCCGCTTACTTGGGAACGGGAAGCCGGAGCCCTTTACCTCATCTGCGCATGGTGCCAGGAATTCCGGAAGGGAGAGTTGCCAGCGGACTTCGTGGCTCATGTGCGCATCCTGGCCCGGGTCAGATCCCTCACTCGCATAGGCCTCCTGTACCTCCATGCTCTGGCCAATCGCGTGAAGGATGGCGCCCTGCGGCAAATCCTGTTGTCGCGGCGAGATCACGTCGAGGAAAGGGCCGTGCGCCTGTTCGATCAGGAAATGTTGTTGGCTGCGAAGGGCCCGTTGGCAGGCCTCTTTCCGCGGGAACGACAAAAAGATGCCGTCGCCGGATTTACCGTCCGGCGACTCGTCGCGCGAATTGGGCGTAACGAGCCATGCCCTTGCGGCACCGGCAAAAAATATAAAAACTGTTGCCTCGAAAAAGACCAGGACCGCTGGCGAAAGTCCTCCTTTGTTCCCGGAAAAACCTGGTCCGAAGTGCGCGCGGAGCTGGAACGGCATCTCACCCGCCCGATCCTGGAAAACTTGCCTCCCCATCAACTGGCGCTGCTCGATGCCGCCAAACTTCCCGAACCTCTGATCAAGCCATTCCTCCATCGCA
>JBFMDG010000513.1:0-5631 GCA_040754135.1 Verrucomicrobiota bacterium | reverse complement strand
CTCTGGCTCGGTTTCCCTTCGAGCCCGAGCAGGCCGGTTTGCAAAGATTTCCCGCTGACGCGCTCGGTTGGAGTTTACCGGGCCCTCCTGAAGTGAGCTTCCTTCCATGCCTCGGAGGTCTCGTCGGCAGCGATATTTTGGCAGGCCTGCTCGCGACAGGCATCCACGAGTCGCAACAAGTGCACGCCTTGATCGACCTTGGCACGAACGGCGAAATCGCGGTCGGGAATCATGAAAAGATTCTTTGTGCTTCAACGGCCGCCGGTCCTGCGTTCGAAGGCGCGCGCATTTCCGCGGGAATGCGTGCCGTGACCGGCGCGATTCATGAAGTGAACTTCACCGGTGGCCGCTTGCATTGTCATGTGTTAGGGGATGGGCCGCCCCGCGGGATTTGCGGCAGCGGATTGGTCGATGCTGTGGCCGCCGGTTTGGAGTCGGGCGTGATCAGTCCATCGGGCCGCCTGGCAAATGGCCCTTTGTTTGAACTGGCGCCTCCTGTGTCATTGCGCCAGTCGGACATTCGCGAGTTGCAGTTGGCCAAAGGGGCTATCGCGGCGGGCTTTCGTTTGTTACTCGAAGCATGGGGAGCGCAACTGGAGGATTTGGAGCAAGTCCATTTGTCCGGCGCTTTTGGGAATTATATCAATCAGGCCAGTGCCCGTCGCATCGGCCTGTTGAACGTTTCTGAAGCACGCATTGTTTCAGCCGGAAACACCGCACTGCGCGGCGCGAAAATCGCCTTGTGTGCGGGCAACTCGGATCCAGCGTTCACGGCATTAAGGGAACGCGTTCGTCATGTTTCACTCCATGAACATCCAAAATTTCAGGAGTACTTTGTGATGGAAATGGGCTTCTGAGCCGAGAGACCAACTCGCGCGGTGATTTTCGCAGTCGTACTTTTGTCATCATGAACGCCTCTCCCTCGGTTCGCGCATTTTGAATTCGGGGCCAAGCGCCGGAAGGAAAAACCCGCAGTCGCGAGGCTGCGTTGGCTGATGTTTGCAACAGTAACGATTCCGCATTCCAGGAGAGAAGGGAGCGAATGACCCTGGCTTTCGCAGCACTCGAGGTGGTGGTAGGTTGCCCGGCGAAAGGAGTGGTTATGTCAAAAGTCGCCATAACGCAGCATGCGGAAATCGGCCGTGCCATTTCGGAGGCGCTCGGTCACCTCGATCTCGAACCGCTTGTGCGCGGCAAGATCGTCGCCGTTCACCCCAACGACACCTGGGCGTCGGCCCAGGATCTCACCGCTGTCACCCGTCCAGATTCGCTTCGAGCAACCATCCGATGCTTGAAACAACTCGGGCCAAAGCAATTGATCATCACGGGTGGCGCGGGTGCCGCAGAGACCGATGAAGTTTTCCGCCTTTCCGGTATGATGGCGGTCGTTCAAGCGGAGCAGGTGGAATTTTTCGACCACAACCGTCCGCCCTTCCAGGAAGTGGAACTTGATGATGGTTCCGATCCAGAGGTAGTTGGGCCGCAAAAGACCGTGATGATCAATCCGCGGGTGCTCGAATACGAAACTTTGGTCGCATTGAATCAACTCAAGGTGCACGAAACCGCCACGGTTACTCTTGGGTTAAAGAACATCGCGATGTCATTTCCGGCCGCGGATTACTACGGCCACCCTCGAGGCATAGAAAAGCGCAAGCATCATTTCTTTGACGACATGCACTCCTTTATTGCGTTGATGGCAAAGCGGTTTCGCATTCACCTTTCCATCACGGTAGGGCATCCGGCCATGATTGGCATCGGCCCGATTGGCGGGCATGTATTCGAAACGGGTCTTTGCATTGCCAGCACCGATGCTTTGGCGGCGGACGTGGTGGGAGCGAAGCTGCTGGGTTTTTCGTGTCAGGCCGTGCGGCACCTTTGGGAAGCGGCTCGGTTGCGCCTTGGGGAAGCGGAGATCGAATCGATGAGGTTTCCGGCGATGAAAATCGAGGAGGCTTTTGCCGCTTTTACCAAAGCTGCCTATGGGCATTCACTCGAGCTCGAACATGCCTGAAAGGAAGTGGGGTTGCCAGGGAATGCTGGGCCCAAAGTCGAAGAAATCTCATGCAAGCACTTGCGCGTTCATACAAAATCATTAGGCTCTGCACCCATGAATTTGCTTTACGCGATTTTAGTTTGGATGGTCATGGGCATCGTGTTGGGGGTTGGACTTTGGCTGATGACGGCCAAAGGGAGCCCATGGCTGCTGGTGGTTGGTTTGCTCGGTTTTATTTTGGGAGTTGCTCGCATTGGGTGTCGCACGCACTGATGCCGATTGGTTCGTCCGGGCTGAACGGCCCTTTTTCTTTTCATTTGCGCGGTCGGGTCACTATCAGCGGATTGTCCATTTCGAATCGAGGCTTGCCCGTGCCGGAGGCGTGCGATAGCTTTCGCCGTTATGGAAAATGAGACTCCGTCCAATCCAGCCGCGCCACCGCCCATCAGCCCGCCAGTGCCGCCAGTGCCCCCTCTGCCGCCGTTCTCGCCACCGCCCCGGCCAACGCGCCGCTCGAATCCCATTTGGAAAATCCTGACGTTCACTTTGGCAGGTCTCCTTCTGCTGGTCTTTCTCAATTACATGCTCGGGCAATTCGGCGCTTTTGACTTTGGCTCGGGAACGGGCGCCCAGACCGGGCGGCATTTCGAAGAAGTGGTGGTCGAGAACAACCGTTCCGGCAACAAAGTTTTGATTGTGGATGTCGAAGGTATCATCACCAGCCAGGCTTGGGATCAATCCGGCCGCAACATGGTCAACCTGGTTGAAGATCAATTGAAGCTGGCGCTGCGGCACGATGACGTGAAGGCGGTGGTCTTGAAAGTGGACTCTCCCGGCGGCGAAGTTCTGGCTTCGGACGACATTTCGCGGGCGATCATCAATTTCCAAAAGAATTCTGGAAAACCTGTGGTTGCCTCGATGGGGGGATTGGCCGCCTCAGGCGGTTATTACGTTTCCGCTCCATGCCGCTGGATCGTGGCCAATGAACTCACTATCACCGGAAGCATCGGGGTGATCATGCACAGTTTGAACTTTCGCGGTTTGCTCGACAAAGTCGGCGTTTATCCGCAGGTGTTTAAAAGCGGCAAGTTCAAAGACATGCTGAGCAGCACCAAGAAGCCCGAGGAAATCACCCCTGAAGAACAGCAAATGATCCAAAGCCTGATCGACGAGACCTACGAGAAATTCAAATCAGTGGTGGCCAGCGGACGCCAATTCTCGCAAAAGGAAAATCAGGGGAGCGGCCGCAGTCTGGCCCAAAACTGGGTGGAATACGCGGACGGCCGGGTTCTGACAGGAAAGCAAGCGTACGATCTCGGGTTTATCGATGAACTCGGCAATTTTGAGACGGCGGTTTCGCGCGCCAAAAAACTGGCGGACATCAAAGACGCGAACCTGGTGCGGTATCTCGAGCCGTTCAACCTTGCCAATCTCTTCAATATCTTCGGAAAGAGCGAAAGCAAAATGACCATCGATTTCGGAGTTGATCTGCCGAAAATCGAAGCGGGCCGTCTTTATTTCATTTCACCCACGCTCATTCATTGATTGACCTTGAAAAGGGTCACCGTCATTTCACATCCGCTCGTTCAGCACAACCTGACGTTGTTGCGCGATCAACGCACCGGTCCGCAGGAGTTTCGGCGGGTTCTGGCCGAGGTGGCGGCGTTGATGGTTTACGAGGCCACGCGCGATTTCGCGATCGAACCCAAGAGCGTCACCACCCCGCTGGCGGCGACGCGCGGTTTCCAGTTGGAACGGGAAGTCATTTTGATTCCCATCCTTCGCGCTGGTCTGGGGATGCTCGATTCCATTCTGCAATTGATTCCGCATGCCCGCGTCGGCTTCATTGGCTTGAAGCGCGAGGAAACCACGCTGAAAGCGGTGGCTTACCATAAAAGCCTTCCTGAGGATTTGCGTGATTTCGAAATCATCCTCATCGATCCCATGCTGGCCACCGGAGGCAGCGCCGTGGCCGCGATGGATCTCGTGCACGAACGTGGCGGCCGCCGCGTCCGGTTCGTCAATTTGGTCGCCGCGCCGGAAGGGATTCGGCGATTGCATGCGCGTTATCCGAAGCTGCCGATTTTCACGGCGTCGCTCGATCGAAAATTGAATGCGCGCGGTTACATTGTCCCCGGGCTTGGCGATGCTGGAGATCGTTTGTTTGGAGTCTGACGGGATTTGACGCTGCTTACGCACGGCCATGACTGCATGACTGGCAATTTGCTTGCAGCGCTCATCGATTGACTTAATCTCCCGGAAGCGATTCCCATTTTCACATGAGACCCAATCCAAAACCTTCCGCGGTGCCGGCGCTTCCAGCCCGTCCCAAACCGATTACCATCGTCCTGCAACCCGGCCAGGAATTGCACATCATCGCCGCCGATATTTCAGGTCCTGGCGGCCCCACGGACAGCGGATCGCAAAGTCCGCCGCCGCGTTCGGATCAACCGAAGAAGTACCCGGGCGGTCCAGGCGACAGCGCCAGTCAAAGCCCGTCCCCGCGGCCCTGACCGATTCAGATTCGCGGCGGGCCCCCACGAAAGCGCGTCATCTAAGGCGTGGCGATGCAGAAGTTGATTCTGAGGAATTATCTTTCGCCCGGAGACATTGTGATGCTCACGGCGGCGGTGCGTGATTTGCATCAATGTTATCCCGGATCGTTTCTCACAGACGTCCGCACTTCCTGCCGCCAGCTTTGGGAGAACAATCCTTATTTGACGCCTTTAGATGAGTTTGATCCGGCTGTGACCGTGCTGCCTTGCGAATATCCGCTGATCAACTCCTGCAACGAAGCTCCATACCATTTCGTACATGGGTTCAGTCAATTCCTGAACGAACAACTGGGATTGCAAATCCGCCCCACCGCATTTCATGGCGACATTCACATTTCCGACCTCGAGAAAACCTGGTTCTCACAAGTGCGCGAATTCACCGGTGAAGACACGCCCTTCTGGATCATCGTCGCCGGCGGCAAGTATGATGTGACCATCAAATGGTGGGAGAGCGCGCGTTACCAGGAGGTCGTGAATCATTTTCGTAATCGCATCCTGTTCGTGCAGGTCGGAGATAAGAGCCATCATCATCCGAAGCTCGAGGGTGTGTTGGATTTGCGCGGCCAAACCGATTTGCGCCAACTCGTGCGCCTTGTTTATCACGCGCAAGGGGTGCTTTGCCCGGTGACCGCGTTGATGCATTTGGCCGCCGCCATCGAGACGAAACCCGGACAGCCCCCGCATCGCCCTTGTGTGGTGGTTGCGGGCGGACGGGAGCCGGTGCATTGGGAGGCGTATCCTTCTCATCAATTCATCCATACGATTGGCGCGCTGCCTTGCTGCGCCAGGGGCGGCTGTTGGAAGGCGCGCACCGTGCCGCTTGGCGATGGCGATGAGCGGGATCAACCGGAGAGCCTTTGCCTCAAGGTCGTGAATGGCTTGCCGGCGTGCATGGACATGATCACCGCCGCGGAAGTGATTCGGCGCATCGAACTTTATTTTCAAGGCGGAACCATTCGGTATCTTGCGCCGGCGCAAAATCGAGCCGCACAACAAGCAGTGGCGGCCCTAAACCGGGACGTTGCGGAGGGCAATCCTGCGACAATTTCGAAGCCGAACTCGGAATCGAAACCAACCCGCCGC
>JBFMDG010000512.1:0-5655 GCA_040754135.1 Verrucomicrobiota bacterium | reverse complement strand
AATCAGAAACTGTATCTCTGGAATTATTCGGCGCTGCGCAGCCGCGCGCTGCTGCTGTCGCTCACCTCGATTCTGCCGGTGTTGATCATTGGAATTCGCTGGCCGGCCACGTTCGGGGATATCAGCGCGGCGGGAAGCTTTCTGACGAATTTCATGTTTCGCGTGGTGCATCTGGTATTTCTGGTGTTCTGCATTCTCGTCGCTTTCGATATCGCGTTGAGTCCACGCGCGCTGGGCTATGGATTGCCTTTTCTGACCTTTTATTTTCTGGGCGCGCTCAGCGTCGGATATTTCACCGGTTACGTCCTGTTGGTCTTCAGCGAGGTGAAGCTGAAGAGCTGGCAACGCCGATCGGGCCTCAGCACCTTGGTGCACCGGCTGGTGTATGCCGCGGTTTGGGCGGGATTCATTGCGGCGCCCGCAGGCCTGATTTACAAAAACTTTCCCGTGATTCGCGAGTTGAATGGTCCCACCTTGCACGATTGGGCGGCCATGACCAGCGAGCAATTGCCGAAAGAAGGATCTTTGGTGCTGAGTGACGACATTTTTCAGTTGCACCTTATCGAAGCCTATTACGGCCGGCACGGTCAGCCGAATCCGCACATGATGGTGCACACGCGCTCGCTGACCTTTCCCGTGTACCACCGGCAGTTGTCAAAAAAATATCCCCAGCGCTGGACCAGCCTGGCCGATGGTGATGTGAAGGAGCCGGTGGAAACGCTGGCCTTGATCCAGGCATTGAGTCAAATGGCACGCACGGGCAGCGTCCATTATTTGCATCCGAGTTTCGGTTACTATTTCGAACGGCTCCATGCCGAACCACGCGGGATCGTGCAGCAGTTGCATGAATACACCGCCGATCAATTCTTTCCTCCGCCGCTCACGTCTGCCGTTGAGAGCCTCAATCAGAAATTCTGGGCCGACCACAAAGCGCAAATTGATCGGCTCACCCCTCCCCGAGCCCGCCAGATCAAGGACGCGGATTTCGTGGCCAAGCTTTATTCACGTGCCATCAATGCCTGGGGAGTCCGCCTGCAACGGAACGGGCGCCTCGAAGAAGCCAAGAACCTGTTCGAATGGTCGTTTCAATTGAACACCAATAATTTCGCGGCATTGGTCAATCGCGAATCCAATCGATCTCTTCGCACGGGACAAAGCCGGCGCATCGATAAAGAAACGGAGCAGAAATTCGCCAACCTCTTTCAATCCTGGGAAAACATGCTCGCGGAAAATGGCCCGTTCGACGACGCCGATTTCTGTTTCAAGCTCGGGGAAATCTTCAACAGCCAAAGTCTGTTCCGCCAGGCGGCCATCGAACTGAATCGCACCGTGCAACTCGAACCCGAGAATCTTCAAGCACGATTCGCCCTCGCCAATATTTATCTCACCAGCCAAAGGCCAGACAAAGTGTTTGAAATCGTCAACGACATCCGCGCGCATGCCGCGGCCCGGCCCCTTTCCATTACCAATCAACTGGAATTGGTGCAGTTCGAAGCCGGCGCGCACTTCGTCAAAACCAACATTGATACCGCGGAAAAGCTTTTGAAAGATGCTTTGGCGTCCCATCCGGATCACTTGGGGCTGTTTGATTCGTTGCTGCAGGTTTATACGCTTTCCGGCCGCGTTACCAACGCCATTCAGTTGCTCGATTCGCGCCTGCAACGCCACCCGGGAAATGCCTCGCTCCTCGTGCAAAAAGCCAACCTCTTCATGACGCTCAAAGATTGGGATGCCGCCGTGGCCGTCGCCGATCAAATGCTCAAGAATGCTCCCGACGATTCGCAGGCGAAGTTGCTCAAAGGACTGGCGCTGCTTCAGGCCAAGCGCTTCGAGCCGGCCCGCGCGATTTTTGAAGGGTTGCGCAAAGACGATCCCAAACACATCGATGCGCTCCTTTCTCTGGGAGCGATTTACCTCGAAGAAAAGAATTATGCCAAGGCCATCGAAGTCCTCGATACCGTGCTCGAGGAAAATCGCGGGCATTGGGCCGCGCTGCGCAATCGGGCCATTGCCCATCTCAAGCTGGGGCATTATGACGAGGCGCGCCGCGATTATCGGGCGATTCTTCAGATTGTGCCGCGTTACACCGCGGCGTACTACGGGCTCGGCGAAATTGCCTATCAGGAAAAGGACCGCGACGAAGCCATTCGCTATTACGAACTTTATTTGAAACATTTTCCTCAATCCGACTCGACCGAGCTGGCCGAGGAAAAGAAAATGGTCACCGCCCGGCTCAATGAATTGAAAGCCGTCGAGCGCTAATTCGCCGGATGCGCATCGCGCATGTCATCACCCGGCTCATCGTCGGGGGCGCTCAGGAAAACACGCTCGCCTCGGTGCTCGGCTTGCGAAAAATCCCCCAGGTGGAAGTTCGGCTGGTTTCCGGGCCGACCCACGGGCCTGAAGGAACCTTGGAACCCATCGCTCGCGCGCAACCCGGCCTGTTTCTGCTCGTTCCCGAACTCGTCCGGCCTGTGCATCCCTGGAAAGACTGGATCGCCTTTCGCAAGTTAACCGGATTCTTTCGCGATTTTCGCCCGGACCTGGTTCACACGCACAGTGGCAAGGCGGGCGTGCTCGGCCGGCTGGCCGCGCGTAAGGCCAGAGTCCCTCGCATCGTTCACACCATTCACGGCCCCTCCTTTGGACCTTTTCAAGGCGCCATCGCCAACAGCCTTTTCAAACTGGCGGAAAGAAAGGCAGGGCGGGTGACCGACCATTTCGTGGTGGTGGCCGAGGCCATGCGGGATCAATACCTCGAGGCGGGAATCGGGGCGCCCCACCAATACACCCGCATCTTCAGCGGCTTCGATCTGAACCCGTTTCTGGCCGCGCAAAATGACCTCGAATTACGCGCCCAAATTGGCATCAGTCCCGGCGACTTCGTCATCGGCAAGATTGCGCGCTTGTTCAAGTTGAAAGGGCACGACGATTTGTTTGCCGCCGCCCGCAGCCTTGTGGAGCAAGTGCCGCAGGCAAAATTTCTTCTCATCGGAAATGGTCCCTGGCGGGAAAAGTTCGAATCGCGTGCGGCGGAGTTAAACATGCGCGACCGCTTTGTTTTTACGGGCCTGGTGCCTCCTGCGGAGGTGCCGCGTTTGGTGGGTGTGATGGATGTGCTCGTGCACCTCTCGTTGCGGGAAGGCCTGGCGCGCGCCTTGCCGCAAGCTCTGGCCGCGGGGCGTCCGGTGGTCGCCTATGATTGTGACGGCGCGCGCGAGGTTTGTTTGCCGGAAAAGACCGGGTTCTTGATCCAGCCGGGGGATATTTCGGGATTGGTCCGCAGTGTGGCTCGTCTGGCTTGCGATCCCGCGTTGCGCCGTGCGTTGGGCGAGCAAGGCCGCGAAATGGTACGGCGGAATTTCCCCGTGGAAAAAATGGTGAACGACCTTTTTGAACTGTATCAAGCGTTGTTGCAAACGGCGCCCAAAACGCCAGCGCCGGCAACCTGAAGCGTGCATTTTCCATTCAATATTTATCTGCTCTCTTTCGTGGGAGCGGCGGTGGCGAGCGCGGTATCATTGCCCGTTTGGCGGCGATGGTGCCGGCGCGTTGGGCTGGTGGATGATCCCGGACACCGCAAAATTCATGCGGAACCAATTCCATTGGCGGGCGGGCTGGCCGTTTTCACGGGAGTGCTTGTTCCGCTGGCGGGCGCCGTTGCGGTGATCATGGCGGGGCTGTTTGAAGCGGCCGTTTCTGAAGCGCTCAGTTACGGTCTCTTGCGCCGCGCCGGCCAGTTGAGTGCGATTCTCGGAGGCGCATTGGGCATGGTGCTGCTCGGCGGACTGGATGATCGGCACGAATTGACGCCGCGCACCAAGTTTGCCGGTCAACTGTTGATTGCGCTGCTTGTGGCCGCGTCAGGAATTCGGATCACGCTTTTCGTCGAAAGCACGGTGTTCAGCTATTTCATCACTGTGCTTTGGATTCTTACCGTCACAAACGCTTTCAATTTCATGGATAACATGAACGGGCTCTGCGGCGGACTGGGAGCTATTGGCGCCTTTTTTTTCGCGGCCAATGCCGCCGCACAAGGGCAGTATCTGGTGACCATGATTGCGCTCCTGACTTGTGGCGCATTGCTCGGATTCCTCCCCTTTAATTTCCCGAAAGCGACCGCGTTTCTCGGAGACGCGGGCAGTCATCTTGTCGGCTTTCTGCTCTCCGTCCTGGCGATCCTGCCTCATTTCTACTCGATCGAGCATCCGCGGACGCTGGCGGTATTGAACCCGATCCTGATTCTTGCGATGCCGCTGGTTGATCTGGTTTGGGTGGTCATTTTGCGCTGGCGCATGGGCCGGCCTTTTTATGTGGGAGACACGAATCACCTTTCGCACCGGCTGGTGCGGCGGGGGCTGAGCCAAACCACGGCCGTGCTTTTGATTTGGGCCTGCGCGTCCGGCATTGGAGCATTGACGCTTCTGTAGGGGAGAGTAGAACTAGGGCTGCGGCCGGACGACTCGCCATTGGAAGGCAATCTCCGGACCGCCATTTCCGGAGCCGGTTTGCAAAGACCGGGTTGTGTTGAGGGAAATCGAGCTGTTATGCGTTGTCGTATTACCACGTGGCTATTGCCATATTCCTCCATCGCCACGATGAACGAGGTGTTCAAGGCCTGCGGCTCTATTCGGTACCGCGCCGAAAATGGATAATAAACTTCCGGTTACTCAGGGACGAGAAAAGGATAGTTTCATTGTCTGTCGCAACAGTCAGGGACTTGAAGTCCGCGCCAGCATGTTGCGATTGACACGGTACCTGGTCGTTTTCGAGGTTTACAATCCCTACAGCATCCTTCAACTCTCAGAAGTCCTCAGCGAATTCAAAATCATCATCAACGATCGACTCGTCTATTCCGGCCGCGCCGTCGTCAGCAATCTCGTCAACACCGGCATCCTTCTCATCTGCGAGGCCACCCTCGATGAAGCCTGGCTCGATGTCGATCTGTTCTCTCTGCCGAACCGCCGCGAAAAGCTCCAGCTCGAAGTGGCCGATTTTCTGCGCGAGTGGAGCAAGGTTTACACGGTCAAACCCGAGTTCAAAGTGGTGGTCGCCGACATGCAGACGCTCCTCATCGATTTGCGCCGTTGGATGGAACAAGTGGAACTGGCCGTGCGTTCCCAGCCCAGCGCCGACCGATTGCAAGTGGAGCGGGAATTGATTGAAGATTTACGCGACCCGGTGCTGCCGGCGCTCGTGCCGTTGTTCGAGCGATTCGAAGAGACCTGCCGCCAGATCGAGGAACCGCTCCGTCCTGCCCATGGCAGTTATGTCAAACGCCAGATTCATCCGGTCGTGCTTTGCGCGCCCTTTTTTTACCGCACTTTTCACAAACCGCTCGGCTATGCCGGAGATTACGAAATGGTGAACATGATGCTGCGCGATCCGCTCGAAGGCAGTTCCATGTTTGCCAAGCTTCTCAACCTCTTTTTCCTCAACACCCCGCCGGTCGTGGCCCATCGCAATCGCATCAGCTTGCTCGAAGAATGGCTGGCCGAACAGGTCGCGCGCACGGCGCGGGAAGATGGCCGTCGCTGCCGCGTTTTCAATCTGGGTTGCGGCCCGGCCGGTGAAATACAGCGTTTCCTTGCGCGCAGCGGCCTGGCGGACGCGGTGGAATTCACACTCATGGATTTCAACGATGAAACTCTCGCT
>JBFMDG010000511.1:0-5658 GCA_040754135.1 Verrucomicrobiota bacterium | reverse complement strand
GATGAGATGGTGCAATTGCAGAAGGATTTCATGCGCGAATTGCAGCCGCTCTACCTGCACTTGCACACGTGGGTTAAACATGAATTGGCCCGCCGCTACGCCCAGCCCGTTCCCAATCTCATTCCCGCCCATTGGATCAATAATCGCTGGAGCCAGGAATGGTCCGGCATCGTCGAAGCCGCCAAGCTCGATTCTTATTTCGAAGGTCGTTCCCCCGAATGGATCGTGAAAACATCCGAACAATTTTACACCGGACTCGGATTTCCCAAGCTGCCGGAAACGTTCTGGACGAGGTCGGACTTGTATCCCGTGAAGCCGGGCGAATCACGCAAGAAAAACACCCACGCCTCCTGCTGGCATGTCGATCTTGAAAACGATATTCGATCGCTCATGAGCGTCGAACCGAATCCCTGGTGGTTCACCACTTCGCATCATGAACTCGGCCATGCTTATTACTTTATCAGTTACACCCGTCCCGAAGTGCCGCCGCTCCTGCGCATCGGCGCCAACCCCGCCTTCCATGAAGGCATGGGAGAATTGATTTCACTCGCCGCTGGACAGGTCCCTTATTTGAAAACAGTTGGCATTCTGCCGAGCGATTTTCAGCCGGACGAAACCGCCTTCCTCCTCGACAACGCGCTGGCGCATTCGGTGCCATTCATCTTTTGGGCTTCCGGCACCATGACGCATTGGGAGGCGGACGTGTATGCGCGCAATCTCAATCCCGACCAGTGGAACGCGCGATGGTGGAGCTATGTGCGGGAGTTTCAGGGCATCGAACCGCCGACCCCGAGGGGAGAAGAATTTTGTGATGCCGCCACGAAAACCCACATCAACGACAATCCCGCCTACTATTACTCCTACGCCATCGCCACCGTGCTCAAGTTTCAATTCCATGATCACATCGCGCGAAAAATTCTGAAACAGCCTCCGCAAAACTGCAATTACGCCAACAACAAAGCGGTCGGCGATTTTCTCCATCACGTCATGAAACGCGGCGGCTCGGAAGATTGGCGGAAAGTTTTGCGCGAAGCTACAGGCGAAGATCTTTCGACGCGCGCCATGGTCGATTACTTTCAACCGCTCCTGAAATGGCTCGAGGAACAAAATCGCGGACGCAAGATCGGGTGGAATTGAAAAGATCCGGTCTCCGCGAAATCGTTCGAGACGTTTCGGCGTTGGCCACAGTGCGCAACGGATTTGGAATTCAGGTTCGCTCTGTCAGCCCAATTTCTTGATCGAAATGAGGTGAAGGGCGCGGTGACGTTTCATCCGCTGCGGTCATCCGTTCTTTTTCAACTTGAAGCCGGGCGGGAGATTTGACGGCGGGGGCTCGGGTTCGGCGGCGGGTTCGGATTCGGATTCAGATTCAGATTCATCGATCTCGTTCGAGGAAGGCTCGAGTTGAGCGAGTCGTTTGCGGGCTTTCTCCGCCGCCGAGGTTTGGCCGTATTCGGAATCGATCCGCCGGAGGAGGGTGACCGCTTTCTCTTGCTGGCCAAGCCTGAAGTAAAGATTGCAAAGGTGAATCGCCGCCCAACCCCAGCGCTCGGCGGGCAAGCGATGCTTCAACACCTCTTCATACTCGAGGGCCGCCGCCAGCGGGTTTTGCAAATCTTTCTCGTAAATTTCCGCGATGCGCAAAGCGACGTGTTGCTCGCGCGGGTGCTGATTCAAATAATCCCGCATCAGGCGAATCGCTTCCAGATAATTGCCATTAGCCCATTCCTGTTCGGCAATTTCGTATTCGGGTGTGGACGGAGTTTCGCCTTCATCATCGTAAAGCAGCTTGAGCGCGCGATTGCCGAAAAAGTTTGAGATGTCATTGCCGAGGAGCAAGGCCAATCCGACAACCATGACGAAGAAGCCCGCGCCATAACCAATGGCACGCGCTGTTCCGCGCGCCGTCCTGGGATCAATTTCCGACTTGGTTTGCACCGCCGCATCATTCGGGGCCGCATTGGTCGGATCGACCGCGGCGGTTGCGGTCGGAGTCAAATTGGTGCCGGTAGCAGTGCCAGCGCTGGATGGTTGATTCGTGTTCGACGATTCGGCCACGCGCGTGGTCCGGTTGGTGGCCAGGGGCAGCGGCGTTCCATCGACCGGGACATCGGCTAAGGTGTAATTGCGATAAGCGAGGTAGCCAAAAATCGTCGCGCCCAGGATCAGCGCGAGATACAACCCGATTTTGATGCCGTTGCTCATGTCAGAAACTGTTTTTAATTAAGCAGATAATCTCGGGAGGAAAAGGGATTTTTGGCCTGTGCGTCGAAAGGCACCATGCATTCAGGTCAAAATCCCAACCACCGTCGCGGTCAGATACGAGGCGAGCACTCCGCCAATCATGGCTCGCAATCCCAACGAAGCCAGATCGGCTCTTCGCTTGGGGGCGAGCGCGCCAATGCCGCCGATCTGAATGGCGATACTCGAAAAATTGGCGAATCCGCACAGCGCATACGTGGCCAGCGTGAAACTTCGAGGATCGAGCAGCGTTTGCTTTTGCATGTTCGTTAACGAGAGGTAGCCGATGAACTCATTCAACACGATCCGCTCCCCCATCACTTGCCCCACCAGCAGACAATCCCGCGAAGGCACGCCCATGATCCAGGCGAACGGCGCGTTGATCCAGCCAAACACGGTTTGCAATGTCACCGGTTGATCCAATCCCGCGCCTCGCTGCACGAGGCCGAACAAATAATTCGCCAATGCCACCACCGCCACGAACGCAATCAGCATGGCCATGACGTTGATCGCCAGGAGCGCGCCATCTCCCGCGCCGCGGCAAAGCGCATCGAGGCCGTTGCTTGTTTCCCGCGGAATCACCGCGGTGGTGCCCGAGGCCGTTTCGCTCGATTCGCTTTCGGGGAGCATGATTTTGGCAATCATGAGCGACGCGGGCGCACTCATGACGCTGGCCGTGAGCAAATGCCCGGCATCCACGCCGAAGGCAACGTATGCCGCAAGCACGCCGCCGGCGATGGTGGCCATGCCCCCGGTCATGAGGGCGAGCAACTCGCTTCGCGTCATGCCGTTGAGATACGGTTTGATCACCAAAGGCGCTTCGGTCTGGCCCATGAAAATGTTGGCTGCGGCCGCCAGGCTTTCACTCCCGCTCGTGCGCATGGCGCGTCGCATCACCCAAGCTGCCCCGCGCACCACGACCTGCAAAATCCCCCAATGATACAGCAACGAGGAGAGCGCAGAGACGACAATGATGGTGGCCGAAACGGTGATGACAAAAATGAAACTGTTTTCCGGGCCCCATTTGTCCGTGAGAAGCTGCGCGTTGGCGAGCGGGCCAAAGACCATGCGCGAGCCTTCGTCGGAAAAGCTGATGAGCCGGTTCACCCCGCGGCGGGCGAGTTCAAAAGTGGCGCGACCAAAATGGGTGTGCAGAATGAGGAGAGCGAAGAGAAATTGCAGGCCGAGCCCCCATGCCACGGTGCGCCAGGGAAATGATTTTCGATTGAGCGAGCAGGCCCAGGCCAAGGCAACGAAAACGAGCAGACCCAGAACGCTGATCAACTGGAGTGGCATGCGCGCAGAATCTAAAAAGCCAATGCCGATGCCGCAAGAACCAAAAAACTGAACAAATAGCAAACTGCCCCGAACCTCGACCAATCCTGAGGGTGGCACGCGCATTGAAGATCATTACCGTGATGGCCGGATGCAAAAGGTCATCGGCACCGCTGTCCATCCCGAGCGCTACGAGTACGGCGCTGAACTACGACCGGCTGAGCACAGCCAAACAGAAGAACGCCAGCGACGGCCAGGTGACGCTCACGACTTACGCCTACGACAATCACAGCCAGGTTTCTTCGACGACTGATGCGCGCGATGGAGCCACCTCCTTCACTTACAATGCGGACGATCAGGTGGTCACGACGACCGACGCCCACTTTGGGCACAGGCGAAGCGCCCCAGGTCAGGTCCAGTTCCTACGAAACTCCATGCGGCAAAATGGCCAATCAGGCATTGACCGAAAGTTACAGCGGAGGGACACTGGCCGGGTTGGCTGTGAATCACGCCTTTGACAACTACCTGCGCTCCAGCAGCGTCGAAATCAAGAGCGGCTCGACTTCGCTGCAAGCGGTCAGTTACGCCCACGACAACGCCGGGCGCCTCCAGTCGGTGACGGATGCCAGCGCCTCGAGTCACACCGCCACTTACGCCTACCACGCCAATTCGCATCTGATCAACACGCTCACATTTACCAACAGCGGCTCAGGCAATGGGATGGTGACAACCAAAGCGTACGACCGGCTCAACCGGCTCCAGAGCATCGCCTCAAATGCGTTCGGCTCCTCGGCGCCGAGTCTGCCGGTCAGTTTTGCTTACCAGTACAACGCGGCCAACCAGCGCATCCGGGCCGATCTGGAAGATGGCTCGTATTGGATTTACCAATACGACGCGCTCGGCCAGGTGGTTTTAGGCCGCAAATACTGGGCGGACAACACAGCGGTGGATGGGCAACAGTTTGATTACGCTTTTGACGACATTGGCAACCGGACCACGACTGGCGGGCGGACGTCCGCGGTGAGCACGTACACGCGGAATTTCCTCAATCAATACAGCCAACGCACCGTTTCGGACAAAGCGGATGCCCTGGGCGTGGCCAATCCAACTGCCGGCGTGACTGTCGGGATCCAGGGTGGAACCGCCTACACCGCTGCTCGCAAAGGGGATTATTTCCATTATCCGCTGAAGATCGGCAACAATGTGTATCCAACCATCGAGGTGAAATCCCTTTACGGGGCCACCCAGACCGAGACAGGCGAAATATTCAATCCGCCAGCGACCGAGACTTTCACGCACGATGCCGATGGCAATCTGACGCAGGATGGGCGCTGGACGTACCTTTGGGATGGCGAGAACCGGTTGGTTGAGATGTACCGGGACACGTCCACGCCCACGCTTTCGTCACGACTGCGATTGACCTTTGAATACGACCATCAGGGAAGGCGGATTCGCAAGACATTCTTCACGCACAATGGCACGACTTGGGTCGAGCAGGCGGACACAGTCTTTTTGTATGATGGTTGGAATTTGCTGGGTGAATTGGATGCCAATGCGAGCAACGCGAAGCTGAGAACTTACGTGTGGGGATTGGATTTGAGCGGAACGATGGAAGGCGGGGGCTTGCCGCGCCAAAGCGGAGCGGCGGCGGGCGGGGTGCGCGGTTTACTGAAATTGACCGATTACACGAGCGGCACGACGCACCATTTTGTCGCGTATGATGGCAATGGCAACGTGATCGCACTTGTTGCAGGAGCATCGGGAGCGATTACCGCAAGATACGAGTACGGACCCTTTGGCGAACCCTTGCGACGGACTGGCAATTTGGCACGGAATAATCCCTTTCGCTTTTCGACCAAGTTTACTGAGAATGAATCGGGGTTGGTTTATTATGGGTATCGGTACTTCCATCCTGGAAGTGCCGCCTGGTTAAGCAGGGACCCACAAGAGGAAAATGGAGGCCTCAACTTATATTTATTTGTTCAGAATAATCCCATTACGCATGTTGATGTCTTAGAGCCTGTCTGAAAAAGCATGAATGTCGAGGAATCATGCCAGTCGCCTGAGTTGAATTCGTATCATCGCGATATAAGCCCAGGCTTCGGCGCTGCTTTCGGTTGTTTCGTAATCCCGCACCAGCCG